>DKPL01000014.1:14468-15304 GCA_002471185.1 Bacteroides sp. UBA7335 | reverse complement strand
ACTTGTTGGATTTTGTCGAATGCAGCAACCATACCGATTACAGTACCCAAGAAACCTAAAGATGGAGCCATTGCGATGAAAAGTGTAATCCATGAACATCCTTTTTCAAGGTATCCAGCTTGCACACCACCGTAAGAAACTACTGATTTTTCAACTACATCAATACCTTGATCGATTCTCATCAAACCTTGGTAGTAGATAGAAGCAACAGGACCTCTAGTGCTACGAGCGATGTCTTTAGCAGCTTCTACGTCGCCTTTTTCTAAAGCAGCTTCGATTTGATTCATAAATTTCTTTGTATTGATTTCAGCTAAGCTTAAGTAAATGATACGTTCAATACAGAAAGCTAAACCAATAACCAAAGCAACAGCAACCAAACTCATGAAAGATGCAGTACCTTCGATGAATTTAACTTTCACTTCTTTATGAATACCACCAGTTTCAGCTAGGTCAGGAAGAACTGTTGTAGCTTCAGCAGCTTGAGCTACCGCTTCAGCAACAGGTTGATCTTGTCCCTGAGCATCTTGGGCACAAAGAGTTGAGCCAAAAGTCATGGCTCCAATAACAGCAACAATTGCAAATAACTTTTTCATTGTGTGTCTAATTTTTAAGATTAATTAATTAATAATTTTAGTTATATTTATTTAGTTGTTTCAATCTCATAAGCCTACGCGGAGAGAGGGGGATTCGAACCCCCGATACGCTTTTGGCGTATACACGCTTTCCAGGCGTGCCTCTTCAACCACTCGAGCACCTCTCCATAGGTACTGAAAAGTTTTTCAGCCACAAATGTATTCTTTTTTTTCATCTTCTAAAGCATTATCACTTTTTTATCT
>DKPL01000014.1:13721-14271 GCA_002471185.1 Bacteroides sp. UBA7335 | reverse complement strand
CTTTAAATTAATATATTTTAAAACCTTAAAAGATTATTAGAGTATTCCAAATATCTCTAAAGCGCTTGCTGATGTGGTATTTGCAACAATATCAAAACTTTCGTTATATAATTCAGATAGTTTTTTCACAATTTCTTTAACGTAAGCACTTTCGTTACGTTTACCACGAAAAGGGACAGGAGTAAGGTATGGAGAGTCGGTTTCGACTACTAAGCGATTCAAAGGAATGGCTTGGAGCGCCAATGGCAGAGTTGAATTTTTAAATGTTACAACTCCATTTATCCCAATCATAAAATTAGAATATTCTAATAAACGCAAGGCATCATCTTGACTTCCTGTGAAGCTATGGAAAACACCTTTTAGTTGCGTGTTTTTATATTGTGATAAAACCTGTAAAACTTCATCCAAAGATTCACGAGTATGTATCACAATAGGCAAATTATACTCGAGTGCCCATTTTATTTGTTGATCAAAACAGTGAATTTGCTCTTTTATAAAAGTTTTATCCCAATACAAATCGATACCAATCTCACCAATAGCAACATATCTA
>DKPL01000014.1:13338-13528 GCA_002471185.1 Bacteroides sp. UBA7335 | reverse complement strand
TCTCACCAATAGCAACATATCTATTATCACTATTTAATTGATCATACACTACATTTAGTTCTTCTTGATAGTTAGTACTAACAGATGTAGGATGAAGACCAATCATTGGATGGCAAATTTGGGGATATTCATTGCATACATGTAAAAGGGAGTCAACAGTAGAGCTATCAATATTAGGCATAAAGATATG
>DKPL01000014.1:0-13154 GCA_002471185.1 Bacteroides sp. UBA7335 | reverse complement strand
TATTAGGCATAAAGATATGAGAAACGCCTACTTCTTTTGCACGATTTATAACTGAGGCTATATCTTGCGAAAAATCTTCTAAAAAAAGATGTGAGTGAGAATCAATAAGCATATAGTTAAGTTAGTTCTGGCTGCTTTTCGCCGGTACGATAATAATAAATCAACCCGTATTCTTTACAAATTGCGATTCGGTCATCAGTAGCAGTAATATTTTGAAATTTACTTTCAACTGCATTCCAAATCTCAAGAATGAGTTCGTCTGCACGTTTGCGCATAGCAGTCAATTCATCAAGACTCTTATTAGTCAGCGCCTGCAAGGCTTTCTGTTTTTCGTAGCTCTCTTTGAAAAGGTCATAGTGCACTTTGACTTTAGCAATAGTAGGGTTGTAGATAGGAATCCCACCTAATGAAGCTCTACGACGTTCACCTTCAATAATCTTTTTACCCCATTCTAATATAGCCAAATCACTCGTCAAATCAGGTAAACTTTGCAAATCGATTGGAAGCCCATACAACTTTTTCATCTCGGTCTTTATTTCAGAGCGAGCAATACACATGTTTAAAACCTGAATAAAGTGAGATAAATAGAGTCTTGCCATTTTCACATTAGCCTGATGCTTAGCACTATCTTTAATCTGATTTTCATAACATCTGCTATAGTAAACATGCGCAAGCTCAAAACGCTTTAAGAAATCACGCGATAAAGCTAAAGTATGTATTGTAAAAGGAAGCTCTTTTACATCGCATACATCACCCTTGGCCGTTGCAGCCTTTAATGCTCTGATGCGCGCTTGGTCTGTATTTGGCAATCTTCTATAAGGCATCTCTATTTACACTTCTCGATTTATTAAGGTTTTTATCGTATTAATTAACTCTTGCTTATTAGCTTCAGCAACCTGAATATCAGCTAAGCTACGCATAGCCTCGGCATAATATGCTTGTATCTTTTGTTCACACACTTGCTTAACACCAATCTGGTTGTATAGCTCAGTAACGGCTGCTATTTTTTCATCACCATTGCATGATTCAACAGATAGCCATTTATGAAGCTCAGTTTTTTGATCTTGGTCAGCCAGCTCGAAAGCTTTTATTAAAAGGTAGGTTTTCTTATTGCATAAGATATCACCACCTATTTTTTTTCCAAAATTAGCAGAATTACCGTAAACATCCAACAAATCGTCTTGAAGTTGAAACGCTAACCCTATTTGAATGCCAAATTTATAGAAATTATCGATATCTGCCTGACTTGCTCCTCCTAATAATGCTCCAATTTTAAAACTTGCAGCCAATAAAACTGCAGTTTTCAAACGAATCATCTCGATATACTCATCTGCTTCAACATCCATTCTTTTCTCGAAGTCCATGTCGAGTTGTTGACCTTCACAAATTTCAAGTGCCGTTGCACTAAAAAGATCTAAAACAGGCTTCAAGTATTCTGTTGCGCATTTACCAATATATTGATAAGCCAAAACTAACATGGCATCGCCCGAAAGAATAGCTGTATTTTCACCCCAAACCTTATGCACAGTTGGCTTACCACGACGCATATCCGATCGATCCATCAAGTCATCATGAAGCAGTGTATAATTGTGGTACATTTCAATTGCAACTGCTTGCGAATAAACCGACTCAACCTGTTCTTTATATAAATTGTAAGCCATCATCAGGAACAATGGGCGTATTCGTTTACCACCCAATGATAATTCATATTCAATAGGAGAATACAAATCTTTTGGGAAACGAGCAAAAGCAAGTGATGCAATATAACTATTTATCTGTTCGAGTAATTGGGGAGCTGTATACATTAACAGTTGAAAATTTAAATTTTGAAGAATAAAAAAGGCTGCATAATGCAGCCTTCTTTGATTATGATATAAGATTACTGCAATCTAAACATTACAGGAACCGTATATTTCACACGTACAGGTTTGTTTCTTTGCATACCTGGTTTCCATTTTGGCATTGAGTTTACTACACGTAGTGCTTCTTTATCCAAATAAGGATCGACTCCACGAGCAACTCTTGCATCCACAATAGTACCGTCTCTGTTCACAACGAACTGAATAATAACGCGTCCTTGTGTTCCATTTTCTTGAGCAATTGTAGGATATTTAATATTTTTAGCCAAGAATTGCATTAAAGCAGCTTGACCACCAGGAAATTCTGGCATATTTTCTACAACGTCAAAGATTTCAGTTTCTTCAGGCTCCTCTTCAACTACCGCAACAGGTACATAAACTACTTCTACTTTTTGTCCTGTTTCTTCACTTGAAGCAATCACTGTTTCTTCCACATCTGCTTTGTCATCCACAATTTCAAGCACTTCAGCCTGCTGTGGCACTTCGGGTGGAGGTGGAACCTCAATTTTTTGCTCTTGTTCCGTAATCGGAATCAACTCATCCTCAAATTCGATGTCGACTAAAGCCATGCTTGTATCAATCTTCTTGTCTCGCTCGGTCCATTCGAACGCCACGAACATGAATGCTAATACAATCACGTAGCCAACAAGCAGCCATGTGGTCTTCTTACCTTCAAGGTCTGCTTTGGGTGATTTTTTAACTTCCATAAAATATAATATAAATATTAATAATACGTTCTTTTATCAAGAACGTGTTACTGAACATTCTTTTAAGTTTCACGTGCTTTTCTGCTACAAATATAAAGCAGTTATTTTATAATACCGTATATTTGAACACTTTTTTTTGATTACAATGTTAAAAAAGAATATATTAATATTGCTACTTATTTTTTGGGCAGGAACATCACAAGCACAAGAGGATAACTCTATTTTTCAGTTTCTTAAGCTTCCCTTCTCGGCTCACGCTGCAGCATTGGGTGGTGAAAATATAACTGTGGTTGAAGATGATATCACAATGGCTGTTCAAAACCCCGCATTACTTTCGTGCGTTGCAGATAAAACCATTAACTTCAACTATATGTTTTATATAGATGGAGTAAAAGTGGCGAGTGCTGCCTTCTCACGACTATTTGGCGAGCGGTCGGCATGGGCACTTACGGCACAATATGTAGACTATGGAAGTATGAAGGAGGTTACTGAAGAAAATATTATCTTAGGAAGTTTTTCAGCCAAAGACATAGCCATTGGTGGTATATATAGCTATGACTTGTCCGATTATTGGAGTGGTGGTGTAAAAGCCAATCTAATTTATTCTAAATATGCTCACTATAATTCATTTGCAATGGGAGTAGACTTAGGAGTTAATTACTACGATCAAGAGAGAGATTTTTCATTTTCGGTAGCATGCAGAAACTTAGGAGGACAGATTATAGCTTTTGAAGATCAGCACGAGAAGCTCCCTATTAATTTACAGGTGGGAATCACAAAACGTTTAGCTCACGCACCTTTCCGCATATCTGCCACACTTTATAATCTATCCGATTGGAAAAATTCTAAGTTTTTAAACCACTGTGCCATCGGTTTGGACTTTATACCAACAGAAACCTTCTACGTGGCATTGGGGTATAATTTTCAGCGAGGCGATGAGATGAAAATTGCAGGATCAAGCCATTGGGCAGGATTAACAGCAGGAGCAGGTTTACAAATCAAGCGTTTTAAGCTTGGAGCTTCATATGGAAAATATCACCTTAGTGCCTCATCATTTTTATTCAATTTATCAATGACATTATAATAATTATCACAACAATGAAGAAAATTACAATTGCAATAGATGGTTTTTCATCATGCGGAAAAAGCACGATGGCTAAAGATTTAGCTCGCGAAATTGGCTACATCTACATTGATAGCGGAGCCATGTATCGTGCAGTTACTCTATATTGTATTGAAAATAATCTTATCGATGGAGATCTGATTAATCTTACAAAACTGAAATCAGCCATCAACGATATTCATATTTCGTTTAAACTAAATGTTGAAACAGGCAGACCTGACACTTATCTAAACGGAAAAAATGTGGAAAATAAAATCCGCACAATGGAAGTTTCATCAAAAGTAAGCCTAGTTAGTGCCATCGACTTTGTACGTACAGCAATGGTAGAACAACAACAACAAATGGGAGAAGAAAAAGGTATTGTCATGGATGGTAGAGATATTGGCACAACTGTATTTCCGAATGCTGAACTTAAAATTTTTGTTACCGCATCACCTGAGATTAGGGCTCAACGTCGATATGATGAGCTTGCTGCCAAAGGTGAAAAAGCTGATTTCGAAGCAATCCTCGAGAATGTAAAACAGCGTGATTATCTGGATCAAAATAGAGAAATCAGTCCGCTACGAAAAGCCGATGACGCTATCTTATTAGATAACTCCAATTTAACTATTGCTGAGCAAAAGAAATGGCTCTTAGAACAATTCAACCGAACTATAGAATCATAACCAAATGATAAAAGTTGAGACAGATAGAGATTCAGGCTTCTGCTTTGGTGTGGTAACTGCTATCAACAAAGCAGAAGAGGAACTTGCAAAAGGCGGAAAATTATACTGTCTTGGAGACATTGTGCACAACAGCCGAGAGGTAGATCGATTAAAAGAATTAGGGCTCATTACCATCAACCACGAAGAGTTTGCCCGGCTACACAATGCTAAAGTTTTGCTTAGAGCACACGGTGAGCCTCCCGAGACCTATAAGATTGCTAAAGAAAACAACATTGAAATTATTGACGCAACGTGTCCTGTGGTTCTTCGTCTGCAAAAACGCATTAAGCAAGAACATACTCACAACAGTCAAAAACAGATTGTGATTTACGGTTTAAAAGGTCATGCTGAGGTATTAGGACTAGTAGGACAAACAGATGGTAAAGCGATAGTTATTGAAAAGGTTGAAGAGGTTAGCAAACTAGACTTAACAAAATCGATTTCGCTATACTCACAAACAACCAAGTCGCTTGATGAGTTTGGAGAGATAATTGAACATGTCAAGAAGCATATTGCGCCCGATATATCATTCAATTACTATGACACGATTTGCCGACAGGTAGCTAACCGAATGCCTAACCTTCGGGAGTTTGCAGCCACACACGACTTAATATTCTTTGTTAGTGGCAAAAAAAGTTCAAATGGTAAGATGTTATTTAGCGAATGTCTAAAAATAAATTCCAATTCACATCTGATAGATAGCGCCGACGAACTAGACAAAAACTTATTATCTAATATTAATTCTATTGGAATATGTGGTGCAACATCTACTCCAAAATGGCTAATGGATCAAGTAAAAGAAACCATTATTGACCATTTAAATAAGCAATAAAAGAAGGTATCCACGACTTAAAGTTGCTGTAAAGTTGTATCAAAGTAAACGAAATGACAAATTACTATTGAAGAAAGCACGTCTTAACGTTATTTATCAAAGTTGATGTTAGATTGTTAGCAATGCCATCTTTTTAATAACACTTTTTTATATCTTTGCAGCAAATAACTCAAATAAAGATTGTTATGGGAACAGTTAAATGTATAGGTATTTTAACCTCAGGTGGTGATGCACCGGGAATGAACGCAGCCATTCGCGCTGTGACACGTGCAGCCATCTATAACGGACTGAAAGTAAAAGGAATTTATAGAGGATATAAGGGTTTAGTTACCGGAGAAATTAAAGAATTTAAGAGCCAAGATGTCAGCAATATAATCCAATTAGGAGGTACTATTCTGAAAACAGCTAGATGCCAAGAATTCATGACTCATGAGGGAAGACAAACGGCACATGACAACATGAAAAAAGAAGGCATTGATGCACTTGTTATTATCGGAGGAGATGGTTCATTAACGGGAGCTCGCATTTTTGCACAAGAATTTGATGTACCATGTATTGGTCTTCCCGGAACTATCGACAATGATTTGTTTGGCACAGATACAACAATAGGCTACGATACTGCTTTAAATACTATATTGGATGCAGTTGACAAAATACGTGATACTGCTACATCTCACGAACGTCTATTCTTTGTAGAAGTAATGGGGCGTGATGCCGGTTTCTTAGCATTGAACGGAGCTATTGCATCAGGTGCAGAAGCTGCAATTATCCCAGAGTTCAGTACAGAAGTTGACCAATTAGAAGAGTTTATCAAAAGTGGATTTCGTAAATCAAAAAATAGTAGTATCGTTCTTGTAGCTGAAAGCGAACTAACAGGAGGAGCAATGCACTATGCAGAACGTGTAAAAAATGAATATCCACAATATGATGTACGTGTTACTATCTTAGGACACTTACAGCGCGGTGGTAGCCCAACTGCACACGATCGCATTTTAGCTAGTCGACTTGGCGCTGCTGCTATTGATGCAGTGATGGAAGATCAACGCAATGTAATGATTGGTATTGAAAACGATGAAATTGTTTATGTGCCATTTAGTAAAGCCATCAAAAACGACAAACCAATAAAGAAAGACTTGGTTAACGTATTAAGAGAGCTATCAATCTAATTTTGATTGGTTTCATAATATAAGATACAAAAGCGATATGCCTACTTTAAGCATATCGCTTTTGTTTTACTCAAACAAAAAAAGGAGAAAGCAACAACTTTCTCCTTTTTATATCATTATATAATAGCTTTATTATTTAGCTAATTCCATAATTACATCCATGATTTTTTGACCGATTTCTTCGGCAGCCTCCATAGAAGATGCTTCGCTATATACTCGAATAATTGGTTCAGTATTGCTTTTACGCAAGTGCACCCACTTATCTTCAAAATCAATTTTCACACCATCAATATCGTTGATTTGTTCGTCCTTATAGATTTCTTTAACCTTATTAAGAATAGCATCTACATCAATCTCAGGAGTTAAGTCAACACGATTTTTAGCGATAAAGTAAGGAGGATAAGAAGCACGTAATTCACTCACCTTTTTACCTTCGATTGCCAAGTGACTTAAGAAAAGAGCAATACCAACAAGTGCATCACGTCCGTAGTGACTAGCAGGATAGATTACTCCTCCATTGCCTTCACCACCAATCACAGCTCCTACTTCCTTCATCTTAGTTGTTACGTTCACTTCACCAACAGCAGAGGCAAAATATTCTTGTCCGTAACTACGTGTAACATCACGCAAAGCACGAGTAGAGCTTAAATTCGAAACAGTATTACCCGGTGTATACTTCAATACATAATCAGCTACTGTCACCAATGTATATTCTTCTCCATACATTTCACCATTTTCGCAAATCATAGCTAAACGGTCTACATCAGGATCGACTACAAAAGCTACATCTGCTCTTCCTCCTTTCATTAAGCTCATAATGTCACCCAAGTTCTTCTCAAGCGGCTCTGGGTTGTGAGCAAAATGGCCGGTAGGTTCACAATATAGTGTTTCAATATGTTTCACTCCCAATTGCTCAAGAAGCTGTGGAAGAATAATTCCACCAACAGAGTTTACGCAGTCTAAAGCTACACAAAAGTTAGCCTTCTTAATAGCCTCAACATTTACTAAATCGAGCGCTAAAACTGCATCAATATGTTTTTGATTGTAAGTTAAATCTTTGCGATATTTCCCCAAGTGATCTACTTCGGCATAATCAAACTCTTCAGCCTCAGCAATACGAAGAACTTCTTTGCCCTCTTCGGCATTCAAAAATTCTCCATGCTCATTAAGAAGCTTCAAAGCATTCCATTGTTTGGGGTTATGTGATGCTGTAAGAATGATACCACCACAAGCGCCTTCCATAGTAACAGTCAGCTCGGTTGTAGGAGTAGATGCCAAGTCAATATCGACTACATCCCATCCCATTCCCATAAGTGTACCAATCACTACATTTTTCACCATTTCGCCAGAGATACGTGCATCACGTCCCACAACGATTTTATTGCTTTCAGACTTACAAGTCTTACGAATTAAAGTAGCATAAGCTGATGTAAACTTAACAATATCAAGAGGATTTAACCCCACCCCTACTCCTCCACCGATAGTTCCGCGGATGCCAGAGATTGATTTGATTAGAGTCATAAGATTAAAAAGATAGGTTTTATAAATTATTTATAATTGACTTCTCATTAATAAATTGAGAAATCACGTATATCATAAAAGTATGGATAAACGTATTGCTGTGCAGTAGTGTGTCCACTTTTAGATGGAACAATTAGTCTCACATGAGCTCCATCACGAATATACTGCAAAGCCATAAGCCATCCCGAAGGCACAGTAGAGTCATACAAGCCACCCATGCCATAACCAAAGTAGTAAGCTAAGCCCGGTTCAGCAACAAACTGACCATAAATACTATATCCATTATCAGTATATCTAAACCCATCAGGATAAAGATTTAAATATTGATATTTATTGGCAACATTCGATGCTAGTGTGGTATCATTCTGCATAATATCTACCTCAACAAAGCGAGTCAGAACTAGGTTATTATTTTGAAAGATAGGAGCCTCTTCTAAAGAAGAATAAGCTTTATCATTGTATCGTTTTACAATTTGAAGATACACACCATTCGAAAAGCCAACATATTGGTTTGTACTAAGATCGGTTACAGTATCTCTTTCAAACTCATCAACCGAAATTACATTAATGCCGTGTTCTTTAATATAAGCATTTACTGCATCTCGTTCATCTTCGAGCATTTCTGCATAAGTTTTAGAATTGTCGCATGATTGGAATACTCCTCCGATAGCCATTAATGCAAGTAATAATGATGCTAATTTTTTCATTTATCTGTCTATTAACTGAATATATTCATTACAAAGTTATCTTAATTCATTAAAAGATAGGAAATAGCGGATGAAAGTTCGAGTATTTTAACGTTTCAGTTCATCCTTTTAACTCCATCTTTCATTCATCTATTTATTTGCCATTCTTATCAAGCAAAGGCTTATATTTTTCGATGGCTTGTTCAAATACTTTCACAGCCTCTTCCATAGTTCCGTAAAACTCGCCTCCAGATGCATTTAGATGTCCTCCACCACCAAAGAAATCGGCAGCTAACTGATTGCAAGGAAAGGTTCCAACTGAGCGCAATGACACCTTAATCATCTGCTTTTCAACATCTTCCCGTAAGAAGCAAGAGAAGCAAACCTCTTTTATTGATAAGGGAATATTCACAAATCCCTCGCTATCACCTTTCGTATAATTAAATTGTTCTTGCTCATCGTTGGTTAGCGAAATTAAAGCTGCATGATAATCATTATAGATATGCATAGTAGTTAAAACATGCCCCATCAAACGAAGACGCCACTCAGAGTAAGTATTGAAAACCCTGCGGTATATATCATCTTTATCGATGCCTATTGAAAGAAGTTCACCAATTATAAAATAAATTTCGCGATTATTTGAATTGTAAGTAAAGCCACCAGTATCGGTCATCATTCCGGTATAAATACACTGTGCTCCTTCATAAGAAATATCGCTAAAATATCCCATGCGACAAATTAAGCGAAATACAAGTTCGGAAGTGGATGATATTTCGGGATGCGAAATCGTAATCTTACAAAAATCCTCAGGATAGAGATGATGATCAATCATAATTTTGCGAGCCTTAGACTTTTCCACAGCACTTGCCATATTATCCAAACGTTTCAATGCATTAAAGTCTAAGCAACAAATAACGTCAGCATTTGCTATTAACTCTTCAGCATATTCTGTGTATTTATCATATAGCAAAATATCTTTACTGCCAGGCATCCATCTCAAAAAATCGGGAAATGCATTAGGCATAATAACAGTTACATTCTTATCTTGCGACTCCAAGAAGTGAGCTAAGCCCAAAGACGATCCAATAGCATCGCCATCAGGCGATACATGAGAGACAATAACGATAGAGTCGGCACGTTGAAACCATTTCACAAAATGATCGATACTAGACTGAGCTATTATTTTTGAAAGCATAAGCTGGATTCTATTAATTTTAATCTGCAAAATTACGATAATAATCTATAGTTAAAGCAAAAACATAGCAGAACCTTTATCGAAAAGTGAAATAAAAGGTATTTTCAATCGTTTGCAGTGAGCTTTGTAGGCAACCTGCTTATACATCGGAAGTGAGCTATCCAGCACGATTGTTTTTGCATTAAAAAGCTGAAGTAACTCTTCTAACTTTCCATTGTAACCTTTACAGATATACAAGTAGTCGACAAGAAGCGGTGAGGTTGTAACATAATCATCCCAACGACTATCATTGACAACTCCTATACGACAATGATAAAACTGCACTATTTGATTGGCACTATGCAAAACATCATCTTTATAATCAGTACAAATCAGCTGCGGAGTTCCCATTCGCATTTTACTACAATGCTTTAATATCGATTTGGGAACATTACTCCCTTTATTCGGTTCGTCACCCATCACAAGCCACGACTGTCGATTGGCCGATACACAATGCACCATAGGACAACTATTGATATTATAAAATGAAACAGACGATGGTGGTCGGTTATAAACTGTAAAAAAAAGATGGACTGAGCAGAAGCAAAGCAGTACACTCAAGATCAAAATCACTCGTCTGCCAGTTTGCCGATACAGCCCCAAAAGTAGACAAAGAAAAAGTGCATAGAGCAAAACAACCTCTATGGCATGAATCCAGATTCCATCAAGCGAAGCATAGGGTAATTGTTCCACCCAGTGTATCAATTGATTCATCAGTGTAAGTAATAAATTTAAGATATATGCTACATAATACTGCACATATGGTAAGAAAAAGAGGATCATCATTACCAAAGCGGTGGGAATAATGAAAGCCATCAAAGGAACAATCAAAATATTGGTTAGTAAAAAATGGGTTGAAAAGCGGGAGAAATAAAAAAGGAGCAATGGCATAACACCTATTTGTGCTGCAAGAGAAACGAAAATCACATTGGCCAAATAACGTACTGCCTTATTTGAGATTTTAAACCATCGAATATAAAAAGGTTGAAGTAACAGTATAGAGAGCACTGCACAAAAAGAGAGCTGGAAACCAATGTCAAATATCCATGCAGGAGAAAATAGAAGCATACAAAATGCAGTAGCAGCAAGTATATTGAGGTTGATGCCATCACGACTAAAAACTGTAGCCATAAGAAGAAATGAGAACATACAAGTAGCACGAACTACCGAAGGAGTAAAACCGACGACAAAAGCAAAAACCCACAATAAAGCTAATACTACAGCTACTCGAAACAAAATAATGAGTTTTTTATTCGAGGAGAGCCATTTGGTAGCAAATAGTAATATAGTACAAAGTAATCCAACATGCATTCCCGATATAGCCAATAGATGGCTAGCTCCCGCAATAGAATAAGCTTCACGGGTTTCAATACCGAGTTCTTCTTTATGTCCAATAGTCAGAGCCGATAACACCGCTAGGTTTTCTCCAAAAAACCCTAAGTGCCGATACATATTCACTATTTGATTTCGTAGCTGAGTGGCTTTAACGCTGAGCGATTGGTTTGTCTGATGCCCCACCTTATGCCAATGAAGCGAGTCGACATATGCTGTTGCAGCAATACCTCGTCTTTGTAAATAGCGACCATAATCGAAATCATCAATATCTATTTTGTTTCGAGGAAGAGTAAATTGCGAATAAATTATTAATTCATCTCCCGGCGTCAGTAACCGACTCTGCGAATCTTTCTTTAAATAAAGCAATACTTGCTTATCGACAGGCACAGAAGAAAGCGAGTCAATCATACAAAGGAGATGAACCTTACATTGCACACTTTTCTCTTTTACCACCGGAGTTTCTGCCAAAACAACCCTATACATCTCTTTTTTATCAGAGAAATCATAAGTTGACCGATTAAGATGGTAACATATTAATGCAGCTCCTAACACAAACCATCCTAACGTTTGCACTACACCAAAAACCCATCGCCAACGATAAGATTGCACAAATGCTGATACACCAATAATCAGTCCCGAGAAGAGGAGAAGTAAAACAAAAAAAAGCCCTGTTGACGGAAAGTCAACAAGGCTATAAGTTATATCACCGCACACTATCCCCGCTATCAACGGAGCCACCATGCGGAGGAAAGGATAGCGATGAATTTGCGTTGCAAGCATTTACAAATCTTTCATTTGTTCTATTTCAGTCTCCGGATCAGCAGCTTTAAAAATTGCATTCCCGGCAACTAATACATCAGCTCCTGCTTCAATCAATTGCGCTCCGGTCGTGAGGTTAACTCCACCATCAACTTGAATAAGTGCCTTTGACCCCGTTCTATCAATCAGAGCACGAAGTTCACGAACTTTTTCTAAGGAGTGTTCAATAAATTGTTGACCACCAAAACCGGGATTTACACTCATAATAAGTACCATGTAGACATCTTTAATAATGTCTTGCAAAAGAGCTACAGGAGTAGCAGGATTGATAGTAACAGCAGGTTGCATCCCCGCTTCACGAATTTGCTGAATAACACGATGCAAGTGTGGACAAGCTTCATAATGCACATTCATGACGTGAGCACCTAATGCTTTTACCTCAGGAATAAACTTTTCGGGCTGCACAATCATTAAGTGCACATCAAGAGGTTTATCAGTTAGTGCTGCTACATATTTTAACACAGGAAAGCCAAAGGAGATATTAGGAACAAATACACCATCCATAATATCAATATGTACCCAATCGGCTTGACTGCGATTAATCATTTCCATATCATCACTTAAGTGAGCAAAATCTGCCGATAATATAGAGGGAGATATAATTGGTTTCATTGATTGATCCGTTTTTATATAAATTCGGCACAAAGTTATCGGTAATATATATAAGGAGCAAACTTATCCCAATATTATTCCCTGAATTCCCTGTGGTAACTTCGAATCTACATAGTAGTTACTTGCGAAAGAACGGAGAAATGCCAACGTTTGTTCACTTACACAAGGTTTCTTTGCATGTGCAGAATCACATTTTGGACATTGATGTTTTTTAGTAGTATTCTTTTTATCCATAGGCATATATTAAAATTAATATGATATAATTTAAAACGTAACTAATCAGCGATTTATTATACAGACGCTATAATATTTCGTAATCGGATCAATATTATTTAGTTTTACAAACTATTAAGGCTTCGAACAGTTAGATTGTTCGAAGCCTTAATAGTTTTCATCACAAAAATTAGATTATTTAATCTACCGTAAGAACAACTCCATTTTTATCGGCAATTCTACGCATATTCATAATGGCATAGCGCATTCTTCCCAAAGAGGTATTTATGCTTACCCCCGTTAGTTCAGCTATCTCTTTAAAACTCAAATCTTGATAAAAACG
>DKPL01000058.1:17676-17884 GCA_002471185.1 Bacteroides sp. UBA7335 | reverse complement strand
TCTAATACTATGAAAAACACACTACAAAGGTAGCTGTATTAATATAATTCGCAAACTATACAAGCAAAAATTGCTGTTGTATAACATAGTTTAAGATATTGCCTGTGTGAGATTGCTTATTTCGTATTTAAATCATCTTTAGTATCTATTTTTTTGATAACCTTACATGGATTTCCTACTGCAACACTATGTGATGGTATATCTTTGC
>DKPL01000058.1:7854-17506 GCA_002471185.1 Bacteroides sp. UBA7335 | reverse complement strand
ACTATGTGATGGTATATCTTTGCAAACTACACTTCCTGCTCCAATAACGGTATTATCGCCTATGGTAACTCCTGGTAATACTGTTACATTGCCACCTAGCCAAACATTATTGCCAACTGTGATAGGTTGTGCATATTCAAGCCCTTCATTGCGTTGTGTAACATTCAATGGATGACAAGCGCTATAAAATGAGCAATTAGGACCAATAAATACGTTGTTCCCAAACTTAACTTCGGCTTCATCCAGTATAACTAAGTTGTGATTTGAGTAGAAGTTTTCTCCAATCTCAATGTTGTAACCATAGTCACAATAGAAAGTTGGCTCAATAATAAAGTGTTCTTCCGTTTTCTTGAAGAGCTTTCTAATGATATACTCTTTTTCAGTTTTTTGCGAAGGTCGAAGAAGGTTATAGTCATAACAAAGTTCTTTGCAAGAATCTCGTTCAGCAATCAGTTCGGTATCGTAATTGGCATTATAAATCTCGCCTGCCAACATTTTCATTTTTTCTGTTCTCATGTTCTTCTTTTTTGATAGGTCTTTTGCAAAAGTAATATTTTTATTGGGGTATCAAAAGATATATTATTTCAATCAAAAACTATACTTTTGTATACTTTAATTATAACTACAAAATACTAATAATATGATAAATCTACTCAAAAAGGGGGTGATGGCTTTTACAATTTCTATTTTTACGCTGTCACTATCTGCCAAAGATGTTTTTCCCGACGGAACAGTTATTTCGCAATGGTTTCGTTCTAATCAAAAAGTTCGATTAGCTGATTTAGGTACTCCATATAATATTACCGATTATAGAGTAGTGAATGATAGTACCCTTTTACAAACCGAACAGATTCAACAAGTTATTGATTTGGTCCATCAGCAAGGGGGTGGAGTAGTGGTTATTCCTAAAGGCACCTTCTTGACTAGTTCACTGTTTTTTAGACAAAATACGCATTTGTACCTTGAAGATGAGGCTACACTAAAAGGTAGCGATGATATTAGCCACTTCCCGGTTGTGGAAACTCGGGTTGAAGGGCAAACACTCAATTATTTTGCAGCTCTTATTAATGCCGATGGGGTAGATGGGTTTACTATTAGCGGAAAGGGTACTATAAATGGAAATGGTTTGCGCTATTGGAAATCCTTCTGGCAGCGTAGGGCAGTGATACCTAAGTGTACAAATATGGATGAACTTCGCCCTCGCTTGGTTTACATCTCAAATAGTAAGAATGTGCAATTGTCGGATGTGAAACTGATTAATTCTCCTTTTTGGACTACTCATCTTTATAAATGCGAAAATGTTAAGCTGTTGGGGCTTTATATTTACTCACCTTTTGAACCGGTCAAGGCGCCTAGTACCGATGCTGTCGATATTGATGCTTGCACAAATGTGTTGATTAAAGATTGTTATATGTCTGTAAATGACGATGCTATTGCTCTAAAAGGTGGTAAAGGTCCTAATGCTGATACAAAACCTGACAATGGTAGCAATTGCAACATCATTATTGAAGATTGCACTTTTGGTTTTTGTCATAGCGCCATCACTTTTGGTAGCGAGTGTGTACACAGTCGAAATATTATATTGAGAAGATGTGTCATTAAAGAGCGTGCCACTCGTTTGCTTTGGTTGAAAATGCGTCCTGATACTCCTCAAAATTATGAGTATGTGTTGGTAGAAGATATCAAAGGCAATGCACGTAACTTTATTTACATTCGTCCCTGGACTCAGTTTTTTGATTTGAAAGGACAGGATGAGATGCCAAAATCATATTCTAGTCATGTAACTATGCGCAATATTGAGCTAGATTGTGAGAATTTCTTTAATGTCACAGCTTCCGATCAGTATGATTTGAGCGATTTTGCCTTTGAACATATTAAAGTGAAAGCCTCAAAAGAGGGTGCTATCTATAAAGAGTATATCAAAAACTTCTCTTTAAAAGATGTCGAGGTCAATAATCAGAAAATTGATTGATATGAGCATGCAACAAAAAAGGAATGGTAAACTTACCATTCCTTTTTTGTTATCTCGCCAATGAGGCAAGAGTTCATTTTGTATCTAATTTCTTTATGGCTTAAGCCGTGACCCAACAAGAACATCAATTTGGTTACGGCACATTCGGGTGTACTGTCATATCCACTGATTACGCCGGCTTGTAAAAGATGAATTCCGGTTTCATATCTTTCCATCTCAACCGCTCCCGAAGAACATTGAGTGATATTGACAATAATGATACCTCTATCGGTAGCCTCTTTTAATAACCGAACAAACCAAGGCTTTTGTGGCGCATTTCCCGATCCAAATGTTTTTAGTACTACCGCTTTCAATCCTTTAGAGTGCAACAATGATTCCACGATACTTTCTTGAATACCGGGGAATAGAGTTAATATGACTACATTGGTATCAAAAAGGTAATGAGGCTTTAGTGGTTTTTTAGGGTCTGCTTTACGAATAAGGTGTGGCTCATACTTAATATGTATTCCTACACGGGCAAGGGGCGGATAGTTGAAAGAACGGAAGGCATTGAAGTTTTCCGCATTGATCTTCGTAGTGCGATTGCCTCGCATCAAATGGTTTTCAAAGAAAATACATACTTCGGGTACCATGGCATTGCTATTTTCGTCTTTTGCAGCAGCAATCTCAATCGAGGTGATAAGATTTTCTTTTCCATCGGTGCGAAGCGTTCCAATGGGCAGCTGTGACCCGGTCAGAATTACAGGTTTGCTTAAGTCTTCGAGCATGAAGCTCAGTGCTGAAGCGGTATAGGCCATGGTGTCTGTACCATGCAGTATCACGAATCCGTCAAAGTAGTCGTAGTTGTAATTGATAATCTTTACCAATTTAGCCCAATAAAGTGGCTCCATATCCGATGAATCGATAGGAGGATCAAACTGATAAGAAGATATCCGGTAGTTGAAACGCTTTAATTCGGGAACATGGCGAAGCAATTGATCAAAATTGAAGTTCTCGAGAGCGCCGGTTTCCGGATTTTCAATCATACCGATAGTTCCACCGGTATAAATCAATAGAACAGAAGGGCATTTTGCAATCATATTTGTGGCTCTGCTTGTAATTATGGTGCAAAGGTATATATTATTGAAACCAATTACAAATGGCAAATGGCCTATTTATGGTAAAAATGCGTAGTGGCTGCTTTGCCATTTGTAATCTATTACTATTTGATGGCTTTTAATAACCGTTTGATGGCTTTCTCCGGCTCTTTTTCTTCATTTAATAGCTTCACAAAACTGCTACCTATTATGCCTCCTCGAGCATAGTCGCAGGCCGACTGAAAAGTGGCTTGATTAGATATCCCGAACCCTACCATTCTAGGATTGCGCAATTTCATATCGTTTATTCTTTTAAAATAATCTAGCTTTTGCTGATTGAAGTCGCTTTGGGCTCCGGTTGTTGCAGCCGACGAAACCATATAAATAAATCCATCAGTATTTTCATCAATCTCTCTAATTCGCTCTTCGCTGGTTTCGGGAGTGATCAACATTATAATATTTACCTGATTGGCTTGAGCTATGGCTTTATACTTCTCTTGATAGTCTTTAAACGGTAGGTCGGGGATAATGACACCATCAATACCACATGCCTTACAGGTTTTGCAAAAGTTCTCAAACCCAAACTGCATGATTGGGTTTAGGTAGCCCATTAACAATAATGGAATAGATACCTTTTGGCGAATGTCTGTAAGTTGGTTAAAAAGTAGCTTTAACGACATGCCGTTGCGAAGTGCTTGTGTTGCTGCCTCTTGTATCACTACTCCATCTGCCATTGGGTCACTAAAAGGTATCCCAATCTCAATCATGTCTACTCCATTTTTCTCGAGTGTTTCGATGACCTTTACTGTATCGTTTAGCGTGGGGCTACCGGCACAAAAATAGATTGATAATAGATTTTTCTTATTGCTTTCGAAAAGTTGATTTATTCTATTCATGGTTCTGTATTTATTTATCGTTCAATTCATTTAGAAAATTCTGAAGTCGAGAAATGTCTTTCTCTGCAGGCTTTGTTTCAAAACGACTGTTTAAGTCGAAGCCGGCTAGATAGGGGTGATTTAGCTCTTTTAATGCTCTGGCACTATAAGAGTTTATTCCGCCACTTAGCAAAAAAGGTTTTTTACCAGTGTATGCATCCAGAACACTCCAGTCAAACTGGTTGCCAGAGCCTCCATATTGCTCGCATTTGGTATCAAATAAGAATAAACTACAAGAGTTTTGATATTTCTCGGTGTGCCTCAAGTCTCTTGCGTCAGCTATCGAGAAGGCTTTGATGATTTTCAAACCGCTATTTTGTAACGATTGGCAATATTCGGGTGATTCGTTGCCATGTAACTGTACAAAATGAAGACCAAATCGATCTACATACATCTCTATGGTTGCTTTATCTTCATTGACAAAAACTCCTACGCGACGTGTCTGTTTGGGCATATAATCTGGCATCTCATATACAAAACGCGGAGATTTATTATAGAAGATAAATCCGATCATATCCACAGGTAGTGCTTCTACTTGTTGTATGTTATTGGCATTTCTCATGCCGCACACTTTTATAATCTTGTTGTTTACCATATCCTTATCTGTTATAGCGAGGTTATAAACTCTTTTAATGCATTTCCCGGATTTTCATTCTTCATAAAAGTTTCACCCATTAAAAAACCACTAAAGCCTGCCAGTCGTAGTTTCTGAACAGTCTCGGGTTGTGATATACCGCTTTCTGAGACTAAAACTTTGTCTTCGGGCAATAACTCGGCTAGTCGGAATGAGTTGGCTGTATCAGTATGAAAGGTTCCTAAGTTTCGGTTATTAACCCCTACCATGTCTATATCTTTATTGATATACTTTAATTCTTCTTCGTGATGAATTTCTAATAAAACCTCTAGTCCTAACTCGTGTGCTTGGGCTGCCAACTCCCTACACTTGTTTACTTCCAGTGCTGCCGCTATCAGTAATACAGCATCTGCACCGATTATTCTTGCTTGATATAGCTGATACGAATCTACGATGAAGTCTTTACGGATAATTGGTAGATGGGTTAATGGGCGTGCTGTGCGAATGTCGCGCATAGTACCTCCAAAAAACTTTTCGTCTGTCAATATCGATAATGCTGATGCACCTGCTTTTTCGTATTGTGGTATTACTACTTCGGGAGCCGCCGATTCATTGATCCATCCTTTTGATGGTGAACGACGCTTGAACTCTGCAATAATGCCTGTGGTTGAGTTTGATAACGCCTGCTTCATAGAACGAGTTGGCAAGGTTAAATCTACACTCTCTTGCAGCTGCTCCAATGAGATGGATTGTTTTTGAAAATCAATCTCAAATCGCTTATTGGCTATTATTTCTGATAGTATATCTTTCTTCATTTTCATCAACTATTTAGTTCTATAAACTTGCTTAATGTGGAGTAAGCTTTGCCACTTTCTAGTGATTCTCTCGATATCGCTATACACTCTTCTATCTCTTTGTTGGGACATATAGTGCGAATGGCAAATGCGGCATTGATAATAACGGTGTTCGTTTGTGCAGGTGTAGCCTTATTTTTCAAAACGTCAATAAATACCTGGGTAGCATCTTTTATGGTAGCCCCTCCTTCGAGTGCTTTTTCACTGCATCTTTCAAAGCCCAAGCTCTCGGGAGTGTAGATTTTTTCATGTTCCGAAGTTGCAACCTTAAACTCGGTGGTCAATGATATTTCATCGTAACCATCTAAACTATGCACTACGGCAAAACGAGTGTTAGTCTCTTGAAACGTATAGTTATAGAGTCTTAGTAAAGGTAAACTATAAACTCCTAGCAGTTGATAGGTGGGTAGAGCCGGATTGACCAATGGACCTAACATGTTGAAGAAAGTGCGTACTCCCAATGCTTTGCGAATAGGTGCTACAGCTTTTAAGGCGGGATTAAATAAAGGTGCATGAAGGTAAGCCATATTGCAAGTTTCGATAGAGCGTTTCAGTTTATCATTGTCGGTAGTGAATTTTACTCCTTGTTGCTCCATTACATTACTGGCTCCACTGATGGAAGTGGCTCCATAATTGCCATGTTTGGCTACCGGAAATCCTGCCCCGGCAACAACGAAACAGGCTGCTGTCGAGATGTTGAATGTGTTTTTTCCATCGCCACCTGTCCCAACAATATCTATGGGACGATACTCGCTCAAGTCAACCGGCATGCGCATTTCTAGTAAAGCATCTCTAAAACCACATAGCTCTTCAACTGAAATACTTCTCATTAAGAATACAGTGATGAGTGAGGCTACCTGTGCATCGGTATATTTGCCTTGAGCAATGTTTTGCAAAATGATTTGTGCTTCGTCACGTCCTAAATATTGATGTTCAAAAAGCTTGTATAATATTTGTTTCATGATCTTATAAGTTTAGAAAGTTTTGAATAATGGTTTTTCCCTGTGGAGTTAATACCGATTCGGGATGAAACTGAATGCCATGTACGTTGTATGCCTTATGACGAAGAGCCATAATTTGTCCTTCTTCACTTTCGGCTGTAATTTCGAGTGCGGCAGGAAAGTTGTTTTTACTCACTACCCACGAGTGGTAGCGCCCCACTAATATCTGTTTCCCTAATCCATCGAACAGTGGTTTATCGCCTAGGATGCCGATGGGCGATTGAATGCCATGATACACCTCAGTTAAGTTTTCGAGTGTTCCTCCAAATGCTTCTCCAATGGCTTGATGACCCAAACAAACGCCTAAAATGGGTTTAGAAGAAGCATACCGTTTGATAATTGGTAACAATAAGCCCGCTTCTGAAGGGATGCCCGGTCCGGGAGAGAGTATTATTTTATCAAACCTATTCACCTCATCCAAATCGATTTGATCGTTTCTAATAACTTCTACCTCTGTTGCTCCCAATTCTTTTACTATATGTAGCAGATTGTAGGTGAATGAGTCGTAATTATCTAATAATAGAATTTTCATAACGATTAGTTTTTTAGGGTTACCGCCAAATCAATGGCTTTCTTTAACGCTCCCAGTTTGTTGTTTACCTCTTGCAGCTCATTTTCTTCTACGCTTCGTGCCACAATGCCACCGCCGGCTTGAAACCATAACTCGTTGTTGCGGCTCACAAAGGTACGAATGGTAATGGCTTGATTTAAATCGCCGTTGAGGCCAATAAAACCAATACACCCACCGTATGCACCACGATTGTGTGGTTCTATTTCACTGATAAGCTGCATGGCGCGTACTTTAGGAGCGCCACTCAAAGTCCCGGCCGGGAAAGTGTCTATAAAGGCTTGAGTTGGATCGGCCTGGGCATTGAGTATGCCGCTTACCCGACTAACCAAGTGAATCACGTGACTATAATATTGAGGCTCTTTGTAGAACACCACACGCACATCGTGACAGTTACGACTCAAATCATTACGAGCCAAGTCTACCAGCATTACGTGCTCTGCGTTCTCTTTGGGGTCGGCCAGTAAGGTTTCTGTCAACTCTTTATCCTTCACACTGTTGCCGGTTCTTTTGGTTGTTCCGGCAATGGGGTCGATATAGGCAGTTCGGCTCTCTATTTTGCAGTGAGTCTCGGGTGAAGAGCCAAAGATGCGGAACCCACCAAAATCAAAATAGAATAAATATGGCGAAGGGTTAATGCTTCGAAGTGCACGGTACACTTTAAAATCATCTCCCTCGTAAGGTTGTATAAATCGACGCGATAATACAATTTGAAAAACATCTCCACGTAGGCAGTGAGCAATGCCTTTGCGAACATTGGCCTTGTGCTCCTCGTCGGTGATTGTGCTTGTCACAGGTCCCTTTACACTGAAGTTGTAAGAAGCAAAGTTGCGATTCTCAATGGTCGACTCCAATTCTGACAAATGGCTTGATTCGCCATCGGCAAGCATTTCGACTAAAGTTAGCTCATTTTTAAAATGGTTGAACACCATTACATATTTGTATAAGATATATAAGATGTCCGGAGCATCATTCTCGCTGTCATGACTCTCTTTGATGGCTATGTTTTCAAAATACTTCACTGCATTGAATGTGGTGTATCCATACAAACCACACACTTTCTTGTCTGCTCCCTCAACCTTGAATCTACCAATAAATTGATTGATGGCCTTGCTTACCGTATAGTTTTTATCCAACGGTTTCTTCTCAGTTGTTCCATCAGGAAATGTGGCTGTTACCTGATTGTTGTTTACTCCGATACTAGCCAGTGGGCAAAGTGCTATATACGACAATGAGTTTTCACCGGCATGATAGTCTGAACTCTCCATTAAGGCCGACTGTGGATAGATGTCGCGCACCTTTAAGTAGATGCTTACCGGAGTATGCAAATCGCCTAAAATCTGCTTGCTATGGGTGGTGTAAGAAAAAGTTTTCATCTTAATTTAGAATTAGTTATTGATAGGTTGTTCTTGACTATAATTCAAGTAAGTCTCTATGTCTTTATCTCCTCGTCCTGATACTGTAAGTACCACAACATCATCGGCTTTGAAGTTGATTTTATCCAAAGCGCCTAATGCATGTGCCGATTCCAGTGCAGGGATGATGCCCTCTAGCTTGGTCAATTCATAAGCAGCAGCAATTGCCTCATCATCATTTATGGCAATCACCGTAGCCCGATGTTCGCTAGCTAGGTGAGCATGCATCGGTCCGATACCCGGATAGTCTAACCCTGCCGAAATAGAGTAAGGCTCTTCAATTTGTCCATCTTCATCTTGCATCACAAAGGTACAAGCACCGTGTATGATTCCCATTTTCCCTAGTTGGATGGTTGCCGCTGTCATGCCTGTTTCAATACCTTTCCCGCCTGCTTCAGCAAGCACTATCTTTACACGTTCTTCATTTAAATAATGATAAATTGTGCCTGCTGCATTACTACCACCTCCTACACATGCTATAAGATAGTTGGGGTAATCACGTCCCTCTTTTTCAGCGAGTTGCTTTTTGATCTCTTCACTAATCACCGATTGCAAACGGGCTACCATATCGGGGTAAGGATGAGGTCCAACTGTTGAACCGATGATGTAATAAGTATCCGAAGGATGACAACACCAATCGCGTATCGCCTCATTGGTTGCATCTTTCAAGGTCATATTGCCCGAGGTCACAGGCACTACAGTGGCTCCTAGCATTTTCATCTTTTCAACATTGATGTGTTGGCGTTCGACATCTGTTTTTCCCATATATACGATGCATTCCATATTCATCAAAGCGCATACAGTGGCCGTAGCTACCCCATGTTGGCCTGCACCGGTTTCCGCAATAATTCGCGTCTTACCCATGCGTCGAGCCAACAATATTTGTCCGATGGTATTGTTTATTTTATGCGCACCGGTATGGTTCAAATCTTCTCGTTTTAGGTATATTTTGCAACCATACTTTGCCGATAATCGATTGGCTAGATAGAGTGGAGAAGGGCGACCTACATAATCACGAAGCAAAAGGTCGAACTCCTTTTTGAAGCTTTCGTCATTTAGCACTTTTAGATAATTATTCTTTAGCTCTTCAACACATTTGTGAAGAATTTCGGGAATGTAAGCACCTCCAAATTCACCGTAATATCCGTTTGAATCTACTTGATAAGTTTTCATTAGTTAGCTTGTATTATTTGAGTTAATTATTTTTTTGAGTATAAAAAAAAAGAGCCCTGTCGCAGGTTGCGACAGGGCTCTTTA
>DKPL01000058.1:1187-7614 GCA_002471185.1 Bacteroides sp. UBA7335 | reverse complement strand
CACCAATATGTATTTACTAATATAGATCTCATGATATAAATCTTCTTTTTGTTATTTGAACGGGACAAATATAAACACTTTGTTTTTAACGACCAATAAAAACTATCATTTTTTTTCTGTCTCCCATTTTTGTTGGCGATTTTTGCGTAGTTTCTCTCCGATTAAATAGTCGAATGAGAGTTTGCCGGGACCTGCAAAAAAGAGCCAAACCAATGCACATAAATAAACCAATGGCAACTCTTTCTCAGCAAAAGGAGCATGGTTGGTTACTATAAATACAATGACTGAAAATGAAAAAATCATTGGGATAAGGCAAAGTCTATACAATAAACCTATTCCAAATCCGAATGCGCAAAATAGCTCTGCAAAAATGACTAATAAAAGTGAAAGAGTAGGACTTAATCCAATAGGGGTGGGAAAGTGATTTACTAATTTATCAAAGTGAATACACTTGCTAATCCCATGTGTCATGATTAAGCCTCCAAATGACAATCTAAAAAGTAACAATATGATTGAATTTCTATTTACATTAAGAGGCTTAGGGAATAAAAACTGAATTAATGTACGCATAACTTTAAGTATTAATATTTTAATATAAATAACATCTATTTATGATAAAAAGTTGAGTGATTGGCCAAATATATTTATAGAAGTAAATAAATATGAGAACTTTTTAGAGCACTCTCTTGTTTTCTAAAAAAAAAGATTATGCCTCAGTTAGAAGATTTTCAAAGAGCTAACGGACAACCGGCCGCTAATGAGCCTGTTCGTGTTGATGCTAAGGGCAGTCAATGTCCTGGTCCTATCATGTCACTTGCCAATGCTATGCGTGATGCACAGATTGGCCAAAAAGTAATTATTGAAGTTACTGATAGTGGTTTTAAGAAAGATGCAGTGTCTTGGTCGGCAGTAACAGGAAATACGATGGAATCGCTTACAGAGCAAGATGGCGTAATCACCGCTAGCTTTACAAAAAATGTTGAGTTAGGTAGTGCTATTGTTCCCGAGAAAGAAGATCAACTAACTATTGTTGTTTTTAGTGGCGAAATGGATAAGGGGTTGGCAGCATTCAACATTGCATTAGGCGCTCTTGCCATGGGGATGAAGGTTGAACTATTTTTTACATTCTGGGGGTTAAGTCTCATTCGTAAAAAAGGAAAAAAGGCTTCTGCCAAAACCATTCGTGAAGCCATGGTTAACCAAGTGCTTCCGAAAGATGATAATAGTTTACCTATGTCTCGCGAAAATATGCTGGGTTTAGGAGCCTCCATGATGAAACGAATCATGAAAGATAAAAATGTACCTTCATTAGATTTTATGATTCATTTGGCCAAGTTCAACGGAGCAAAATTCATAGCTTGCAAAATGTCTATGGATATTCTAAATATCACCGCCGATGAATTGCTTGATGGCATCGAAGTAGGAGGGGTAGCAACTATGATTGAATATGCACGCAAATCGAATGTTAATTTTTTTATCTAAACAAATATAATATGATACAAGATTTAAACGAAAGCCTTTTTAAGAAAAAGATATTCGATTATGAGAAAGGCGAAGATGCACCTTTGTTGATTAAGAACAATTCTATTATTGAGTTTTGGGTGACTTGGTGTCCTCATTGTCAAGATATGAAACCTCGTTATGAACAGGTGAGCGAAATGTATCCCTCTGTTGAATGTTTTCGTGTTGAAATGGAACAACATCCAGATTTGGCCGATCAATTTAATATTGAAGCATTTCCTTCGTTTGTATTTATAGCTACCGATGGTAAAATGAAAAAATGGGTGGGAGAAGTTCCTACCAGCGAATTGTCTAATCTGGTAAAGGAGGCTTTTCCTAATGTAAAATAAAACATTGTTTATCTTATTGTTGAGGCTTACTATCGATTTGATAGTAAGCCTTTTTGTTTTTATACTCTTCTTTTTATTGTGCCTAAAACTCAGCAATAGTGTCAATATTGCTTTGGTGTTGATTGGTAATCACTGAAAGAAACATCAGAATCGGTAGAAATTTAAAAAAATAACATAGAGAGTTTTGAGCGAAAAGTAACTTTGTTTTGGGTCAAAAGTAACTTTGTTTTAGGTTAAAAGTATCTATGGAAATTTTAAGACAGATAAAGATAAATTGAACTATACTTTGTGTTTTTATAAAGCCTTAAAAATAAAATAAATATATCCGGTAGAATGAGGTAATTAAATATATTTATTGTTTAAGACATTTGATATTTGCTCTAAATAGCTCAGTGTGATTGAGTTTTTTTGATAATTGATTCATTAAAAGTAATTGAAAATAATTATATTTGCTGCTATAAATAACTACAATCTTCTGATAGATGCGTACTACAAAATATATTTGGCTAATATTATTCTCCTTTTTTTTATTTTTCAGTTTTCGGAGTTATGCATCTGACAGAAATGTCGCACACGCCAAAAAGCTTATTTTTGAATATTTCCCCAATAATGCGCCAATATCTTTTATTAATCAAGAAGGTGCTCCGGATGGTCTTGTTATAGAGCTTTTTAATAAAATTGTAGAAGAGCTCAATGATTCATGTAGTTATCGCCCGTTAGAGCACAATTTTACATTAGAAAAAAGTAATAATGCAAATGATAGCACAATTTATGTTTATGCATTAATTTATTCGGCCGACCGTGCTCAACATCTTTATTTTAGTACGCCTTTTATTACCCATTACTACGACATCGTATTGCGTGACAATGAAAATTATGATACCGTTGAACTGCTTAGAGGTAAGCGTATCATAGTTAAAAAAAATACAATGGCACAAACCATTCTCGAAAATCTAGGTCCGGATTATACACAAAACATGATTCTAGTGCCCGATATGGAAGTGGGATTGAAAATGTTATCGGGAGGTGAGGGCGATGCAGCACTCTGTTTAAACACAAATGCGCTAAAAATTATAGAATCTGCCGATCTAAAGAATCTACGAACCATTGATTCGGATATTCCTCCTCAAGAGATGTGTTTTGCATCAACCGATACTGTCTTAATAAATAGAATTAGTCGGATTCTCAACTTGCTTATTCGAGATGGACAATATCAAAAGATATATCATCACTGGAATGGTGAAGAGAAGTATAGTTATGCGGAATCTTTTTACTGGGCATTGGCTCTACTTGTTCTCGTTGCTTCGCTTTTATTTTTCATTCTTTATTTATTCCGGTTAAAAGTAAAAGGGGCTACTGCTGCTATCAAAGCTTCAAATGATAGGGTAACCGACTTGAATCAACTGTTGAATATGTTGATTGGTCAATCTGAAATAAACATATTCATGTATGATATTCCTCAGGATAAACTATTTATTCTTATTAATGGTGAGTTCGAAGAGTACTACTTCACGCTACAGGATATAGAAAGCTTGATACATCCTGACGATAGAGGTCGATATGATAAATCTTTTGATGATATTATTAAGGGTATTCGAAGCAAAGTTGTATCCTCGTTACGTCTTTTTGTTAAGGACGAAGGTCGTTATTGCGATTATGAATTTGTTGTAACAAGCCAGCGTGATGAAAATGATAAGATCTGTCGTTTAATCTATTCGCGTCGCGATGAAAGTCGCCAAAGACAATTGATGAGAAGGCAAGATGATACTATTTTAAACCTCGACCTGGCTCTTCAATCGGCTCAGCTTATACAGTGGAAATACGATATCATCAATGATATGATTCATCTAATCGATTGTCGATCCAATCGTTACTCATACACAGAGGCTGATTGGGTAGAGTTAATATCGCCTGAATGTCGTGAAATCTATATGGACTTTATTCACAGAGTTCTGCAAAATAATGAGGAATCAAGTGTTGTTATCTTTGTTAAAACTCCCGAGTCGGATAGTTATGCTCCGTATGAACTAACCGCTGTGGCGCGTTATAATAAAAATGGCGAGTTGCTCTCTTTGCATGGCATTCTGAATGATATTTCGACTATTTACAACTACCAATCGCAGCTTAATGAGAAAATCGAAGTGCTCAATGCAATCAATAATCATATTCCATTAGGTTTTGTATTTCTTGATAAAGAAGGTACGGTTCAAGAAATTAATAATCATCTTATCGAAATATTTGCCATTAAAAATAAAGAAAATGTTATTGGTAAATACAACTACCTCAATGCTTCAATTCTTAGCAATGACATGAGGGCTGAGTTGAAAGCTGGAAAAGTTCTTCACTTTAAGTTAGATTTCAATACTTTTCAAGAGAGTCTTAA
This sequence comes from Bacteroides sp. UBA7335, assembly GCA_002471185.1. Taxonomy (GTDB): domain Bacteria; phylum Bacteroidota; class Bacteroidia; order Bacteroidales; family Bacteroidaceae; genus Bacteroides. Next base: position 3,381 of record DKPL01000058.1, on the reverse strand, counting down.
ACATGATATTGACGATACTAAATCTCATGGAACGATTTTTGATGCTCGTATTAGTGCCGTATTCAGCCATGATAAAGAGTTATTAGGTTATATCATTTTATTCGAAGATGTTACTCAACTGCACCATACCAAAGGGCAAGTAAATGAACTTCAAGAGAACTTTACTTTGGCTCTAGAAGCGGGAGATCTTACTATTTGGACTTATGACTATGAGTTAGAAACGTTCAAAGAACTACAAGGACCGATGATTAGTGATGGCCATTATACAAAGGCACAGTTTGTCTCGGTTGTGCATCCCGATGATTGTAATATGGTATTCAACACCATTGATGAGCTTATTGCTCAAACCGTAAAGAAGGCCAATATTAAATTCCGAATGTTTATAATGAATGAGTGGCGATGGTATCAATGCTCAGTTACCGCAATTATTGAAGAAGATAAAATACGCTATATCTCAGGAATTCGCAAAGACATTACCGAAGAGATTGTTGCAAAAGAATTACTTGAACAAAAGCATATTGAAATTAGAAATAGTGAAGAGAAGCTCAACTTAATTCTTAATATGCTGCCCATTCCGGTATATATTATTGAACCCCAAAACAGTAAGGTAACCTATATTAATGAGGCTGCCATGAAACTTTTTGCGACAGAATGTTTTTCTACCGTTAGCGATTTTGTAGCATTTGATGATGTCGAAAAACATAATTCGGTCAATCTACAAGTTCTAAACTCGGGCAATGAGTATATTGGAAACGAAATTTTACGCTTAAACAATGGGAAAGAGCTTAATACCTATGTGCGTAAATCTGTTATTAACTTCAATGGAGACAAGCATATTTTGATTTTACGTATGGACCTTACCGCACAACGTAAGGCTGAAATAACCAATAAGATTTTATCGGCATCTCTTCCTTCGCTAAAGGCCTATACCTGGTATATTGACTCTCGTGATAATATTCTTCGCTATGGTGATGTGATGGCTGCTTCCGATCGCAACTTGCATGAACTTGATTCAATGGAAAAGTTCACTGAATTGATTCATGAAGAAGATCGTGATGAATATTATAACAATATGAATGCGTTATTCAAACTCGATAACGGAAATGGCAAATATTGCTTCCGTATCGATATTGAAAAAATTGGTCAATATGAGTGGTGGGAGAGCAGAGCTATTTTAGAAACCTTGCATGATGATGACGGAAGTGGCTATAAGTTCATGTATGGTATAGACATTAACATCACAGATCAGAAAGAGATAGAACATTCTCTTCAAAACAACCAATATGAATTGGCTCAACTTAATAAGCAAAATGAGTTAATTCTTAATAATACTACTTCGGGAATTGTGTTTTTAGATTCCAACTATAAAGTTCAGTGGAGTAATGTAGATATTATTTTTAAAAATATTAGCAGTCAATTATACATCAATGGTACCAATTGTTATACCTCTTTTGGCTATACCGAACCCTGTCCAAACTGTCCGGTTCGCGAAGCCATATTGCAAAGAAAAATTGGATACCACGAGTTTGAGGTTAATGATAGAACCTACGGGTCGACAGCAATTCCTATTCTTAATGATTCGGACATTGAAGGAATCGTTTTGCGTATTGATGACATAACCGAAAGAAATAGGTTGATAACTGACTTGCGTCATGCTAAAGAAAAAGCAGAAGAATCTGAAAAACTAAAGATGGCCTTTCTAGCCAATGTCAGTCATGAGATTCGTACACCACTAAATGCTATTGTGGGTTTCTCTGAACTGATACAATATGCCGAGAATGATAGTGATAGAGAAGAATATGTAAAAATTATAAATAGTAATAATGAGCTTTTGCTTCGGCTTATCGGTGATGTTTTAGATCTCTCTAAAATAGAGTCGGGGTCTATTGATATTAAGAATGAAACATTTGACGTGTTGGGCATGATTAACGAAACGTTTACAGCATTAAAGACGCGTAACACTAATCCCAATGTTGAAATGACCTTAGATACTAATTTGAGTAAGTGTGTTGCTACGCTCGATCGTAATCGTTTTGCTCAAGTTGGAATTAATTTCCTTTCTAATGCCATAAAATATACCAAGCAGGGCACCATAGCATTTAGTTTAGAGTATGTTGACAAAGGACTGAAAATTATGGTAAAAGATACTGGTATAGGTATTGAAGAAAGTAAGCAACACACTTACTCAAATTAG
>DKPL01000058.1:675-874 GCA_002471185.1 Bacteroides sp. UBA7335 | reverse complement strand
GAGAAAATAAGAAAACAAAGACTTCAAACTAAACCTAAAAAGAAGAGTGTAGCTAAACCTATTCAGAAAAAGAAGAATGCCCCTGGGTTGCAGCTCAATTTGTTTTTTACTGACGATAATGATAATGCCCCACAATTGTGGAAATAGCTTAAATTACTTAACACAATAACTTAGACCGTGACTTTTTTAATAAACTTAT
>DKPL01000058.1:0-384 GCA_002471185.1 Bacteroides sp. UBA7335 | reverse complement strand
ACCTCCTATCAAAGTAAAAGGTGACTCTCATTTTCCTCCCTTTGAGTTTATCAACGAAAATGGAGTGCCCGATGGTTTTAATGTCGAGCTCTTTCATGAATTGATGAACAGAGCAAAGTTGTCCTATACTTTTACACTTGAAGATTGGAGTAAAGTACGCAAAGAACTTTCCAATAAAGAGATTGATATGGTTATTGGTATGACTTTTTCTAACGAAAGAGCCGAATCTGCTCTTTTTGGTATGCCTCATAGTATGGTTAACTATTGCATTGTAACTCGAAAAGGCGAAAAATATAAGAATTTTGAATCATTACGTGGAAAGACTATTATAGTTCAAGATAATGATCGCTCACATGAACGTTTGATTGATGCTAACATTGCTGA
>DKPL01000005.1:9189-9532 GCA_002471185.1 Bacteroides sp. UBA7335 | reverse complement strand
CTATTATGGTCATGATGAATTGCCTCCTCAGAAAGACTTTTCGCCAGCATGTCGCAGAAAATATAGAGTCCGGTATTCGGACGTCTCATCCTTTCGCAATCGAAGATGACCGTACCATTGTTATTCATATTTTTTTTATTTTTGTGATAAACTTGAGTGAATGGTTATATCCCTATAACCAAATAAAAACATTAATAGACGTATGAGATGGTGTTATGATAACATCTCTTCGTACAAATCCCAATACTGCTTTGCAGCCTGCTCCCAAGAAAAGCTTAGGGCATGTTTTCTCATATTATCTTTATAAATGCAGTTGTTTGCAAAATCTTGCATGCCTTGCTTA
>DKPL01000005.1:1478-9010 GCA_002471185.1 Bacteroides sp. UBA7335 | reverse complement strand
CAAAATCTTGCATGCCTTGCTTAAATTCTTTCTGCATTAACGAACGATCAAAGTCGTGATTAAAATAAAAAGCATACTTTCCGCCAATTTCGGGCAGACAGGTATGATCTGATAAGAAGATAGGACGCTCGTAATACATCGCTTCGATAACGGGTAAACCAAATCCTTCGGCTATTGAAGGGAAAAGGAATGCTTCGCAGTTCTTATAATACCAATGTTTCTCGCCTTCAGAGATAGTACCAATGATTTTTACGCGATCTGATACTCCATATTTTTTTGCCTCTTCTATAATCTTTTCTTCGTACTCAGAACGTACACCGGCGATAATTAGTTCATAATCATTGCCTTCTAAAAGACAAGGCAGTACATGAAAATTCTTTTTGGGCAAAACAGTACCTACACTAAATAGAAATTTACCACTTGGTTTATTGGTTGGTACTTCCAATTCTCCTTCGTAGCGCGAGCAACCATTGTAAATCACTGATATCTCTTTCCCTTTTGTGTCAAGATGCTTTAGGATATCATTTTTTACAAAATGAGATATAGCAACTAAGCCACTAGAGCGATTGATGATGCTTTGAAGCTTTTTAAGTTTATGTATTTGTGTGTCTTGAGGTAATTCGTATAGAAAATTGAAGTCGTGTATAGTAAGCAATACCTTTCCTGTTACGGGTATACATCGTGGCTGTTGAAATGTGGAGTGCCATAGTCCCATTTTATGAGGTTTAGGTAGAAAAAATTTATCAATTAACGTGTGTGGTGAAATGGATTTAATCTTAATGTTCCAATCTTGAAGAGTACGCTTTCTAGCATAAACAATGAATGGCTTATTTCGCTTGATAGCTTCTAGCTGTAATGCTTTGGATAATTCTTTCCCAAAAACGTATAACCCTGTGTTGGGATATTTCATCCTTTCGCAATCGAATACGACAGTGGTTCGATTAGTTGACATAGAATATATTAGCTATATTTTATTAGTTAAATGAAACAAAGTTATATATATTTGTACTTTCTAACAAATATAAGTTGATATTTATGTATTATACTGATAAAAGGATTGCTTTTGTTCATGATGATTTTCCGTTTGGTGGTGCAGAACGAGTAACATTAGATCTTGCTAATTATATGTCTTCTATTGGATATGATGTTTATGTGTTTACTGGGACTTTTCATTTAAACAAACTACCTGTTGGTATCTCATTAAATTTCAAAATAGTTCAACTTCCTGAGCCAGGAGTTGCTAAGTCAAAACGAGATGCTTTGTATATGATTGATTATATTAAAAAAGAAAATATAAAAGTTCTTGTGGGGGTAGTACTTGATATTGAGCATATAAAACAAATAATAGCAGAAACTAATTGTCGGTATATCTTTGCTCATCACGGCACACCATTTTGGGAGGCTCAGATTAAAGTTGATATGGCTTATCTTAGAAGTCGAAAGTCTTTTTCCGCTCGTTTAGAATGGTACTTTATATCTTACCCTAAATATATTTGGTTTGAAAAACATAAGGCTAGATTTTACAAAAACTATCTAAAAACATACAATATTGCTGACTACTATACCGTTTTGTGTGATGATTATAAAACTCAAATTGCTAAAGCCTTAAAACTGAATGTCACTAATAATAAAATTAGAGTTATTCCTAATTCAGAAAAAACTATAGATTCACCGAATTTAGATAAGAAAAAGCAAATATTATTTGTAGGACGCCTAAGTTATTCAGATAAGCGAGTGGATCGTTTGATTGATATTTGGGAAAGAGTATATGATCAATTATCTGACTGGGAATTGATTATTATTGGTGATGGAGAAGAAAAAGAAAACTTAATGAATCGGGTTCAAAAGAGTAACCTTTTGCGTATTCGTTTTGTAGGCGCTACATCTAATGTACAAGCTTATTATAAAGAAGCTTCTATTCTTTGTTTAGTTTCTACTTTCGAAGGGTGGGGGTTGTGCCTTACCGAAGCTCAATCTAATGGGGTAGTGCCTATTGCTTTCGATTGCTCGGCAGGCGTACACTCTATTTTATCTCCTTCGGGAGTAAATGGAGTATTAGTACCTCCTTTCGATTTAAATCGCTTTGCTAAAGAACTTGTGGCATTGGCTAATGACTCAGACAAACTTGCTCAAATGCGTTTGAACGTATTAAACAAATCAAAAGAATACTCTATTGAAGTTGTCGGAAAAATGTGGATGGATCTATTTGATGAACTAATTGCCAAATAGTAACAGTATGAATCAATCGGAAATATTGGTTTCTGTTATTATACCCGTATATAATAACAAACAATATATAGCAATGTGTCTTAATAGTGTTATTGACCAGTCGCACACCAATCTAGAAGTGATTGTAGTTGATGATGGTAGCACAGATGGAGTCGATGCTATTATTCGTGAATATGCTAAGAATGATAAGCGTATTACTGCTATTTTTACTGATAATCACGGACCATCTCATGCCAGAATGTGTGGGGTGAAGGTTGCCAAAGGCGATTACATTCAATACCTAGATAGCGATGATACGCTTTTGCCTCATGCCATCAGTGGCTTGTTAGAGCGGGCTCTTGCTACAAATGCCGACATTGTTGCCGCACCTTTCTTGTTTTGTTGCAACAGAAAAGTAGAACGAGAATCTGATGAGTTAGGGTTTGATGAGATGGATGGTCAAGAATACTTAGGGGCAATATTGGCTAATAAAGCTTATGGCAGTCTGTGGGCCAATTTTCAGAAACGCTCTTTGTATCAACGGTTTTCTTTAGAGTCACCGCCTATTCATTATGGTGAGGATATTATTTGGATGACACAGTTTTTGGTGAATAACCCTAAGGTAGTTACTATTAAGACTCCTATAATTCATTATAATCGAGTGGCTACCTCTATCACGCAAGATTTTACCAAAGAGAAATATTCTCACTTTAGGGCTTATCAATTATGGATTGAGGCTTTTTTAAAAGATCGCTCTTTACTCAATCCCTATGATGAAAGCTTAGCTAGAATGAGGGTTTCTACTACTCTTACTGGTATAGCTCGCAGCTACTTCGACTACCTAGCAATAGACATGAAAAGGTTGATGGATGATTTGAAAAAGTATCCGCATTTTATCGATATGCTTGATCGAAGACAGCGGAAAATGGTTAAAATTTATCGAATTTCCTCCTTTTTAGGTTATTGGAATGTGAGACGATATCAGAAATAGAAAGCCCTTTTCTGATAATAAAATAATAGATAAAGAATAGTTAATATAATGGGAAAGCATAAAAGAAGCTTTTATAAACTACTAATGAAGACTGGATGGGTAAAACCACAAGTCATATTATTGATGGATGGTGGAGTCTGTTCTCAGATGCATCAATACTTGCTAGGAGCACTGTATCAAGAGAAAGGGTACGAGGTTGCTTATGATATATCTTTTTTTGAAACATGGGGGAGTGATTTGCAATGTCGCTTTGTTCGTAATTTCGATTTAATAAAAGCTTTTCCTTATCTCAAACTTAAAGAAAGCTCAGAAATGGCTATCGAATATTATAAGCGAAAATATTATTATGGAGGCAATAATTCAGGAAAACGTATCGATGATTACTCTTTCTTGACATTTACTCCACCTGTATATTTGGGTGGATACTATCATCTACCTCCTGATATTTGGCTTAAAAAGTTTAGAGAGCTTTATCGTTTGAGTGATGGTGTTTTAGACAAAGGAAACACTGAAATACGTGAATGCATAGCACAAAAACCTTGTTCTATTGCAGTACATGTGCGTCGAGGAGATTTGGCACAAGAGGTTTACTCCTATGGAAAACCTGCTACTAATGAATACTTTAGTCGTGCTATAGACTTTTTTAAGTCAAATCACAAATCGCCTTTCTTCTACTTCTTCTCAGACGAACCAGAATGGGTAAGAAATGAGCTATTGACTAAGTTGGCTATTGAAGACTGTGCGGAAGTTATCGATATTAATGGTTCAGATAAAGGATATATGGATCTTTATTTAATAGCAGAATGTACCCATCAAATCACAAGTAAAGGTACATTGGGAAAGTATGGTGCTTTGCTTAATGATAATGTACACAAACAGGTTGTGCTGTGTGATGATGCTACCGAATATCCTTGGAAAAATCTATTTTATAATCCCATTTATATATAACTCTAATTGTAAATAAGGCAAGTCATTTTTTATCGAAGCGATGTATCATAATGTAAAGTGTGGTGTGTGGTTCTCAGTTTGTGCAATTGCACTCTTTTTCATTTTGTATTGTTTCTTATAAGGTTATTATTACTTTTTGCTTTATCTTTGCGAACTCATATTCAATATTTTGTCCTGTATGAAAGAATTTCTGCAACTTATGCGACGCTTTGTGTCGCCCTACAAAAGATACGTAGTCGGTGCTGTCGCCTTAAATATACTATCAGCTGTTTTCAATGTTTTCTCTTTTACACTTCTGATTCCTATTCTTCAGATTCTGTTCGAAATGGACAATACTGTGTACGAGTTTATGCCATGGGATAGTGCAGCTGGTGTTAAAGAGGTAGCTATAAACAACTTCTACTACTTTGTTTCTTCTATGATCAATAGCTATGGTTCATCTCTTACATTGTTGTTTTTAGGTTTGTTTTTAGCTATAATGACTTTGCTTAAGACTTCGTGTTATTTTGGGTCGTCAGCTATTATGATACCTTTGCGTACAGGAGTGGTTCGCGATATTCGTATTATGGTTTATTCTAAGGTTTTGTCATTGCCTTTGGGCTTCTTCTCCGAAGAAAGAAAAGGCGATATCATTGCACGTATGAGTGGCGATGTTGGTGAAGTGGAAAACTCCATTACCAGTTCGCTTGATATGCTTATCAAGAACCCTATTTTAATCTTATTCTATTTTACAACACTTATTATTACGAGTTGGCAACTTACTCTATTTACTTTTTTAGTATTGCCGGGGATGGGCTGGTTTATGGGAGTCGTTGGTAAAAAATTGAAGCGTCAATCGCACGAGGCTCAGGCTAAGTGGAGTGATACAATGTCTCAGTTGGAGGAAACCTTAGGCGGTCTTCGTATAATTAAGGCTTTTACGGCAGAGAAACGCATGGTAGACCGTTTTACTAAATGTAGCAATGAGTTGCGCGATGCAACCAACCGTGTAGCTATGCGTCAGTCACTCGCTCACCCCATGAGTGAGTTTTTGGGTACTCTACTTATTGTAATTGTGCTTTGGTTTGGAGGCTCTTTAATTTTGGGTAATAATGCCACCATAGATGCTCCTACTTTTATTTTCTATATGGTTATTCTTTATAGCGTAATCAATCCATTGAAAGATTTCTCAAAAGCCGGATATAACATACCTCGCGGACTTGCCTCAATGGAGCGTGTAGATAAAATATTGAAAGCTGAAAATAAAATCACCGAAGTGGCTCATCCACAGTCTTTGCATGGATTGCATGATAAAATTGAATTTAAAGATATCTGCTTTAGCTATGATGGTAAGAGAGAGATTCTAAAACACATAAACCTTACCGTGGAGAAGGGTAAAACGGTAGCATTGGTTGGTCAATCTGGTTCGGGCAAGTCTACTTTAGTCGATTTGTTACCCCGTTACCACGATGTTCAAGAAGGCGAAATCACGATTGATGGCATTAATATTAAAGATGCTCGCATTCATGATTTACGTACTTTGATTGGAAATGTTAATCAAGAAGCGATTTTATTTAATGATACATTCTTTAATAATATTGCATTTGGTGTAGCAGATGCCACGATGGAACAGGTTGTTGAGGCAGCCAAGATTGCCAATGCTCATGACTTTATTATGGAGAAACCTGATGGTTATAACACGAATATTGGCGATCGTGGTGGTAAACTCTCGGGGGGACAACGTCAACGCATCAGTATTGCACGTGCTATCTTAAAGAATCCACCAATTTTGATTCTTGATGAGGCTACTTCAGCCCTCGATACAGAATCAGAACGCTTGGTGCAAGAGGCACTAGAGCGACTCATGAAAACACGTACTACCATTGCCATTGCCCATCGTCTGTCTACCATTAAAAATGCCGATGAGATTTGTGTGCTTTACGAAGGAGAAATAGTAGAACGTGGCAAGCATGAGGAGCTACTTGAGCTTAACGGATACTACAAACGCCTTAACGATATGCAATCACTTTAGCGCAGGTTGACATGCTACTACTATGAATACACACCATAACACACTACATTTAATTATCTGTTTACTAGCAGTAGCTTTTTTAAGTTTAAGTCTTTCTGCGCAAGTAACCGATCGCGTTTTATTAACTGACTATCAGTTGAGTCCGGAAGATAAGGGAAATCTTTCTGTTGAGATAGATAATACCTTGTTTTTTAAGAATAATGAATTTGATGGTTTTTTTCTAAAAGGATACTCGCTACCGGGGTTGTGGATTCAACCCAAGTTAGTCTATAATGCCATGTCTAATCTTAAATTAGAAATAGGGGCTCATGCCTTACTCTATCGTGGCGCATACAAGTATCCTAACTATGCTTACAACGATATTTCTCTCTGGAAAGGAAACCAATACCAGAAAGGAGCGCATATTGTACCGTTTGTTAGAGCTCAAGTTGCTTTCAAAAACCTCAACATTGTATTAGGTAATATTTATGGTGGCCAGAATCATGCTTTAATTGAACCGCTTTATAATCCAGAACTCAATCTGACTGCCGATCCTGAAGCTGGAGTGCAATTATTGTACGATAGACCACGTTTTCATTTAGATTTATGGCTCAATTGGGAGAGCTTTATCTTTACTAAGGATACCCATCAAGAGGCATTTACAGTGGGACTTACTACTCAAACACTTTTGAATGAGCCAACCTCAAAGTGGCACTTTTATGTTCCTTTACAAGTTGTTGGACAGCATCGCGGCGGTGAAGATTTGGTTGATAACAATCGACCGGTATCTACATTGATTAATGGCGCAGTTGGAATTGGTGCTACGCGCAACATCAATCGCAAATGGTTGAAGTTGATACAGCTTGAAGCTGATTTTTTAGGCTACTATCAGCAATCGGGCAACTTATGGCCTTATAACAAAGGCTTAGGCGGATATCTTCGTTCAACCGTTGAATTGCGTGATGACTTTCTTATTAATGCCGGATACTTTGTTTGCAAAGATTTTATTTCACTTTTTGGTAGTCCCTACTTTGGTGCAGTATCAATGACTGATGATAAGTTAACTTTCGAAAACCCGCAAACAGTCTCTTTGACAGCCGAATATTATAGAACTTTTGCGAAACACTATGGTTTGGGAGCTAAAGTCGAAGTCTATTATTCAATGCCGGGATATATGAAATATACAGATGGGCGAAGATTGAAAGGCAGCAATTCTACTAGTTTTAGCTTTGGTGTATATTTGCGTGTAAACCCCTCCTTTCTGTTGAAGAAGTTTAATTAAGTCTATCTCTTTCTCGCTTTTATCTCAATCTGAGTATAAACTAAAACTGAATAGTTTGATTGGTGGTAATGGTAAAAATAGTAGACGATAAGATTTTGCTGTCGAACGTTGGA
>DKPL01000005.1:333-1183 GCA_002471185.1 Bacteroides sp. UBA7335 | reverse complement strand
CATAGTAACTTTTGGACCAAAACAAAGAGACTTTTGCCCCAAAACATAAAGAGTTTTGCAAAAAACAAAGAGACTTTTCATCCATAACTTACTATGTTATTTTTTGCCTATAATGAGTGGTTAAAATAACAGACAATGATACCTCTTTTTTATTGGTTTCGTGTGTGTTTTGTCGCTAGATGTGATTCGCCAAATAACTTTAGAAGGTTTAGCAGAGTCACTACTTACGTCCAAAATCAGCAGGAATTTCTCCCCACTCTTTAGTTTCCCATTTGATGATACGAGTTGAGTAGCGATTCTCGCGTAGCCACTTCTCTGCTCGTTCGATCACTTTAAATAGCTCTTCAGTCTTAGCTGTTCGTTCAAGTTTCGTTTTACACTTTTTCTCTTTAACCCATTTCATGGCTATTTTACTATCGCTATAAATAGGCATGTCAAATCCCTTTTGTTTTACTAGAGCAAGTCCGTGTACTAATGCCAGAAACTCGCCAATGTTGTTTGTGCCAAGCATTGGGCCGAAATGAAACACTTGCTGTCTGCTTAAAACGTGAACTCCTCTATACTCCATTTGTCCGGGATTGCCGCTACACGCTGCATCAACAGCCAAGCTGTTTTCAATAACCTCGGGAGGCAGCACATCGCTCGTTTTGGTTTTAGCTTTTGGCGCATTTTTACCAATATAGGCATAAGGAGAAGACACAAATGCCCGTTCGGCTTCTTCGCGAGAGTCAAACGATTTATATTTTGCACCTTCATATCCTTTAGTTTGTAACTGACAGTCGGTCCACGAACGATAAATTCCCGGAGTAACTCCCTCCCAAACCACATAATATTTCTCTTTTGCCATATT
>DKPL01000005.1:0-136 GCA_002471185.1 Bacteroides sp. UBA7335 | reverse complement strand
TAATATTTCTCTTTTGCCATATTGTTAGCTTCTGTTTTTAACGAGCTGTAAAGTTACAACTTTTATTTTCTAGAGCATATTTTTATCAAATAGTTCTATCTGCTTTCATCTTGTATCATTGCTGTCCCATTAAAAT
>DKPL01000002.1:23197-45681 GCA_002471185.1 Bacteroides sp. UBA7335 | reverse complement strand
CTAACAATCCAACTAACGTTCGGTCGTTTTGGGATCATGCTGCTTATCATACTGGCAATATGGAAGCTTATAAGTTGACTTTAAATCCTACCTATTTGCAATACTCAACAGATTGGGCTGAGCACAACCAGTGGAAAGGTGCTAAATCAGACAATCGTGAGAATTGGAAATATAGTTATGGAGAAAGTGACGATTATGTGCTATTTGGAGACTATCAAATTTGTTTCCAAACCTATGTTGATCTTTATGAGATAAACCCAAATATCAGCAAAATAACTCGTGCACAGGATGTAATGGAGTATCAGATGAGTACTCCTAATCAAGACTATTGGTGGTGGGCAGACGGGTTATATATGGTAATGCCTGTTATGACTAAAATGTATCGTATTACTCAAAATCCTCTCTATCTTGAAAAGTTGGATGAGTATTTAACGTATGCTGATAGTATAATGTATGATGCTAATGAAGGTTTATATTATCGAGACAGTAAATATGTTTACCCCAAGCATAAGACTGTGAATGGTAAAAAAGACTTTTGGGCACGTGGTGATGGCTGGGTTCTTGCTGGCTATGCAAAAGTTCTACAGGATTTACCTGCTGATGCTACTCATCGCACTAAGTATGAAGAACGCTTTAAAGCAATGGCTCAGGCTATAGCTAAGGCACAACATCCTAATGGATACTGGACTCGTAGTATGCTTGACTTTGAACATGCGCCCGGACCCGAAACAAGTGGTACAGCTTTCTTTACTTACGGATTGTTGTGGGGAATGAATAATGGTATTCTCGATAAAAAAACATATCAGTCGGTCGTTGATAAATCATGGAGTTACCTAACCACTGTAGCTTTGCAATCTGATGGAAGAGTTGGTTACGTTCAACCAATAGGTGAAAAAGCCATTCCAGGACAAGTTGTAGATGCTAATTCTACTGCTAATTTTGGAGTTGGAGCCTTTTTGCTTGCTGCTTGCGAAATGTATCGGTATTTACAAAATTAAGTAAAGTCTTAGTTATCAGACTAGAATGTCAAAGTAATAATTATTAATAAAAAACGAGTATGAATAAGCTTTTAATGTTAACCTTCTTGCTATTTGGCATGAACTCTAATCCGTTTTATGCGCAACAAACACAACATAATAACTCGTCTTCAAATGACTATGTAGGGTATTTATTTACTTACTTCAAAGGAAATGCGGTAAAAGACGAGGCTATTTGCTATGCTATCAGTGATGATGGATATAAGTATTTGGCATTGAACCAAAATCAACCTATTATCGACTCAAAATTGATAAGCTCTACCGGTGGAGTGCGCGACCCTCATCTGCTGAGAAGTGAAGATGGTAAAACATTCTATATGGTAGTGACCGATATGACGTCGCACAAAGGTTGGGACTCAAACCGAGCTATGGTGCTTCTGAAATCTTCTGATTTGATAAATTGGACCTCATCAGTAGTCAATATTCAGCAAAAATATCCCGGACACGAAGAACTGAAACGTGTGTGGGCGCCACAGACAATCTACGATTCTGCAGTAGGTAAATATATGGTGTATTGGTCGATGAAGCATGCTGATGGTCCCGATATTATCTATTATGCCTATGCCAATGCCGATTTTACCGACTTAGAGTCTGAACCTAAACAATTGTTCTTTCCCAAAAATGGAAAATCATGTATTGATGGTGATATTGTTAATAAGAATGGCTTATATTATATGTTTTACAAAACCGAAGGTGATGGTAATGGTATTCGCATGGCGATCACAGATTCACTGACTTCGGGTCGATGGATTGAACAACCCGGCTATAAACATCAAACCAAGGATGCTGTTGAGGGGTCTTCTTTATTTAAGATTAATAATAGTAATACTTATATTTTGATGTATGATGTATATATGAAGGGTAAGTATCAGTTTTGCGAAAGCATCGATCTTGATACCTTTAAAATAATCGACAAAGATGTATCAATGAATTTTCATCCTCGTCATGGTTCTATCATACCTATAACTAAAGAAGAGCGTGCCCGACTGATTAGCGCGTTTGGAATGTCTTCGGCAATAGACTGATTTCTTAGTTGGCTTATTCAGCAATCTCGTTGCAACTGATATGGTTAGTTGTGGCTTTAGATAAATATTATTCTTTAGAAGACGATTGCTGAATAAATCAATTCTTCCTTCTTTCCTTTCTTTTCCCTTTTTTCTATATCAATCTAAATATACCATTCTACTTTTTTTTATAATAAGGCATACTGCTCGATGTGTGAGGTTGTTTTTCTTCTTTACATCAGATGGCCCTTCTCATCGGACTATATTATAGTGCGTTATAAGTTTAATTATTTTGGCTTTCATGCCACGATGCCTATCCAGTATTGTGCCGTACACAATATCTGTAGTGTACTGAATAAGTTGACACTTCTTAAATGAAAATCAAAAGATGGAAGAATCAAAAAAGAAGTACACCGTTTACACGGAATTAGAAAGGATGTCTTATCTTCGTGAGTACTTAGCCACGTCCGAAAACAAGTATCAGTTTTTCAAGCGTACCGGTGTTTGCAGTAAACTATTGAAGTTTTGGCTTGCAAAGTATAACTTAAAAGACAAAGAAATGAATAAAACACAAGTCTGCTCCAGTAAAGAATCTGAGAATTCACTTATTGAACTTCAGAAAGAGTTGGCGCAATTACGTTGCGAGAACCGTAAACTTCATCGCGCCTTGCAAGAGTCTGATTTGCGTCACCAAGCATGCGAAACGCTCATAGATTTAGCAGAATCAACCTATCATATCAAGGTACGAAAAAACTCCGCTGCCAAGTAATCGATACCTTGTCACAGAGTGACTCGTCCGGGCAGATGCGCGGCTCTTTACAGTTACTCTGTGATTACTTCGGCATAACTAGACAAGGTTATTATAAGCATATCAATAGGAAGGTTGACATAGATATTCTGACATCCAGCATCGTTCTGTATTGCAACGAGTTGCGCAAGCTCATGCCTAAAGCAGGCATGCGTGAACTCTATGCATGCTGTCTGCGTAAGTTTGGCGACAAAATGGTTATTGGCAGGGATCAATGCTACAATATCTTTCGCATCAACGGTCTGGCTCAACGCAAGAAGCGGCTTAAACCGAAAACTACTTGCTCCAACCACAACTATTATATCTATCCTGATTTGTTGAATACTACTCCTAAATTTGTAGCTTCGAGATTCGGTTCAATGGTTGTTGCAGATATAACTTATGTTGCCACCAGTGATGGATGGGCTTATCTCTCACTTCTTACCGATGCGGCCAGCCGTGTCCTTGTTGGATATGCACTATGCAGAACGCTTGAGACAGAAGGTCCTATAAAGGCTTTGAAGATGGCTACGAACTTCTACCTTAGCCATAAAGTTGATTTGAGCAATCTGATACATCATTCTGATCGAGGAATACAATATTGTTCAAACAAGTATGTAAATCTGCTTAAAGAAATGCATATCCATATCAGTATGACACAATGTGGAGACCCGCTGCATAATGCATTGGCTGAAAGGATGAACAACACCATAAAGAATGGATGGCTATTTGACTGTGGGCAGGAGAGCTTTGAACAAGTGAGTAAACGCATAGATGATGCCATCTGTGCCTATAATCATGTACGTCCACATCAAGGCATACAGATGAAAACTCCGATGGAATATATTCGAGACAACGTTATGTAGACTATGTAGAGTCCGCTCGTCGGGACGGGTGCTCCCGCCCCTTGCCGCTAAGGCGCTCCCCGAGCAATGATTTTTTTGGGGGAGCAAACAGGCTTTATGGACTATTTACTTGCAGGTGCAAGAGAGGATATATATTTGTTGAGCTATAAACAATGACAACTTATACGGGAATAAAAACCTCATAAGTAAACCCATTCAGGTTTTAAAATATATTGAGTAAAATAAATTAGGTATAACTAACGAAGTTGTCAACTAAATCCAGTACACTACACTGGTTTTGTGCCGTACACAATATCACTATGTGTTTCGGTTAGTTCCAAAGGCTTGAAACTAAAGTTTCACTATATCGCCACTATCGTTCCAAACCTTTGGAACGATAGCATCTATAAATGCAATTCGGCTCTGCTGGCAATCTGTACAATCGCCTAATCGGAGAATCATAAACTTCTTTGTTGTAGAATTAACTAGTGGAGGTTAGAGAATCGCTTTTCTCCTATTTAGATTAAAGGATGGTTTGTATGGAGTCGCAACTCCTTAGGATTTCGGTATGAACTCCATATACCTCCCCCTCGATAAACTGCTAAATGGATATAAACAAAGAAAGCACCCTTTATAAGGATGCTTTCTTTTGAGTTGCGGAGGCCTGACTCGAACAGACGACCTTTGGGTTATGAGCCCAACGAGCTACCAACTGCTCCACTCCGCGATGTTTAACGAGTGCAAAGGTACGGCTTTTGGCGAGACTTGCAAACTATTCGATGAATATTTTCTATAAAAATATGTTAAATAATAATATGGTGCTGATTATCACGTTGTTATTTTGTATTTATTTTCCTCTATCCATCGGTCTTACCTGCTAATATTCTTAGCGTTTTTTTTGTTGGTCAAAATAAAACCCTTACTTTTGCTCAAATAATACATCAATGTGCAATTATAATCTATGACTGTATCTAAGACAAAAGCTCGATTAGTAGACGTTGCCCGCCAACTGTTTGCCAAAATGGGAGTTGAAAACACGACTATGAATGATATCGCACTTGCTTCTAAGAAAGGTAGACGTACACTATATACCTATTTTAAAAGTAAGGACGAAATATATTGGGCAGTAGTAGAGTCTGAGCTTGATATATTATGGGATTTGATGAAACGCGTTTCTGAAAAAAATATCACCCCCGATCAAAAAGTAGTTGAAATGATATACACTCGGCTGGATGCCATTAAAGAGGTAGTGTATCGAAATGGTACTTTGCGTGCCAACTTCTTCCGTGATATATGGCGAGTGGAGAAGGTACGCAAGAAATTTGATGCAAGAGAAATTACTTTATTTAAGAACGTGTTGCAAGAAGGATGCGAGAAGGGGGTATTTCATCTTGATGATGTGGAGATGACTGCTCAGCTGATGCACTACTGTATAAAAGGTATCGAAGTTCCATACATTCGCGGTCGAATAGGATCGGGACTTGATGTGGAAATGAGAAAAAAATATGTGGCCAATATCGTTTTTGGTGCACTTCATAAAACAGAAATATAATTAAATAAATTTATTATGGGATTATTAGATGGAAAAACAGCCCTTGTAACAGGAGCTGCACGTGGCATCGGAAAAGCCATTGCTTTAAAATTTGCTTCTGAAGGAGCTAACGTTGCTTTCACAGACTTGGCTATTGATGAAAATGCTGAAAATACAGTGAAAGAGATTGAAGCAATGGGTGTGAAAGCTAAAGGATATGCTTCTAACGCTGCAAGCTTCGAAGATACTGCAAAGGTTGTTGCTGAAGTTCATCAAGATTTCGGTCGTATTGACATCCTTGTAAATAATGCCGGTATTACTCGCGACGGTTTGATGATGCGTATGACTGAGCAACAGTGGGATATGGTAATCAATGTAAACTTGAAATCTGCATTCAACTTTGTTCACGCTTGTACTCCAATCATGATGCGTCAAAGAAGTGGTAGTATCATCAATATGGCATCGGTAGTAGGTGTTCATGGCAATGCCGGTCAAGCTAACTATTCTGCATCAAAAGCAGGTATGATTGGTTTGGCTAAATCAATTGCTCAAGAGTTGGGCTCACGTGGTGTACGCGCTAATGCTATTGCTCCCGGATTTATCATCACCGATATGACAGCAGCTCTTTCGGAAGAGGTAAAGGCTGAATGGGCTAAACAAATTCCTTTGAAACGTGGTGGTACTCCTGAAGATGTAGCTAATATTGCTACTTTCCTTGCTTCTGATATGTCTTCTTATGTAAGCGGACAAGTGATTCAAGTAGATGGTGGTATGAATATGTAATACAGGCAAATGACTGTAGTATACGAAGATAATCACATTATTGTAGTTAATAAGGCCGCTTCCGAGATTGTTCAGGGCGATAAAACCGGTGATACTCCGCTCTCAGAAACTGTTAAGCAGTATCTGAAGGAGAAGTATGATAAGCCGGGTAACGTTTTTGTTGGCGTTACACATCGCTTAGACCGTCCTGTAAGCGGTCTTGTTGTTTTCGCTAAAACTAGTAAGGCGCTTACTCGGCTCAACGAGATGTTTAAGAAGAGTGAGGTAAAAAAGACCTACTGGGCTATAGTGAAGGATGCACCGAAAGCAATGGAGGGCCAACTACAGCACTATCTGGTTCGCAACGAAAAGCAAAATAAAAGTTATGCTTACGACAAGGAGGTGCCAAACTCTAAAAAAGCAATATTGAACTATAAATTGATTGGCCGATCACAGAATTACTATTTGCTTGAAGTTGACTTGCAGACTGGGCGGCATCACCAAATACGCTGTCAGTTGGCCAAAATGGGATGTCCAATCAAAGGCGACTTGAAATATGGTTCGGCTCGTTCCAACCCTGATGGAAGCATCTGCTTACATTCGCGCTATGTGTCATTTGTGCATCCGGTGTCTAAGCAGCTTATAGCACTCGAAGCTCCGGTGCCCGAGGGTAATCTTTGGAATGGGTTTGAAAAACTATAAAACCTATGTCCCTTATGTAGGGCATAGGTTTTTTTCTTTTATCTTTGCAAACCTAATATAATATCGAAACGTTATGAAAAGATACTCATTAATACTATTAATTGTTTTCGTGTGCAGCACTATAGTGGGTTGTACATCGAAGGCCAAGAATACAAAAGATATGGAAAATAATAAAGAAACAATGCTTGACATTAAAACAACTCTTGGTGATATAAAGATTAAGCTTTATAATGAAACTCCACTTCATAGAGATAATTTTATCAAGTTGGCTAAAGAGGGTACTTACGAGGGAACTCTTTTCCACCGTGTGATTAAAGACTTTATGATTCAAGCGGGAGATCCTAACTCGAAAGATGCACCTAAGGGTAAAATGCTGGGCTCGGGCGATGTAGGTTATACTATACCTGCTGAATTTGTTTATCCTAAATACTTTCATAAAAAAGGTGCTTTGTCGGCTGCTCGTACAGGAGATCAAGTAAATCCAAAGAAAGAGTCATCAGGTTGTCAATTTTACATTGTAACGGGTAAAGTGTATAATGACTCAACGTTGCTTGGCATGGAGCGCCAAAAAAATGAGCAAAAGGTAGAAGCTGCTTTCAATGCATTGGCTCAAAAACACATGAAAGAGGTGTATAAAATGCGTAAAGATGGTGACGAGGAAGGATTGTATAACTTACAAGAAAAGCTTTTTGCTGAAGCGCAAGAAGAGGCTGCTAAACAACCTGATTTTAAGTTTACTCCTGAGCAGTTTGAGGCTTATACTACTGTTGGGGGTACTCCGCATTTGGATGGTGAGTACACTGTGTTTGGCGAAGTGGTAGAAGGTATAGACGTGGTTGATAAAATTCAACGTGTGGAAACCGACCGTAGCGACCGCCCTAACGAAGATGTGAAGATACTTAAAGTTACTGTTATTCAATAATAATCAATGCTCAACATCCAAAGACACATTTTGTCTAACGGGCTGCGTATGGTACATCACAAAGATACTACTACACGCATGGTGGCATTAAACATAGCTTATAATGTAGGTGCAAAAGATGAGCACCCCGATTGCACGGGGTTTGCTCATCTTTTTGAGCATCTTATGTTTGGTGGATCCGAAAATATCCCCGACTATGACACCCCCCTACAGTTGGCCGGAGGCGAAAATAATGCTTGGACCAACAATGACATAACTAATTATTACCTTACTGTTCCATCGCAGAATGTAGAGACTGGTTTTTGGCTCGAATCTGACCGTATGTTGGGGCTTCGCTTTGATACGCGCAGTCTTGAGGTACAACGCGAAGTGGTAACCGAAGAGTTTAAACAGCGTTGTTTGAATCAGCCCTATGGTGATGTAGGACATCTTATACGCCCGCTCGCCTATAAGGTACACCCTTATCGCTGGCCTACAATTGGTAAAGAACTCTCGCACATTGCCGATGCTACGATGGAGCAAGTTAAAGAGTTTTTTTATAGTCATTATGCACCCAATAATGCAGTACTCGCTATAACCGGTAATATTGAGTTTGATGAAGCGGTTCGTCTCACCGAGAAATGGTTTGGTCCTATTCCTAGTCGCAAAATCTCGGTACGCAACTACGAGCAAGAGCTACCTCAACAGCAAGAGCAACGCTTGGTAGTAGAACGCGATGTGCCACTCGATACTTTGTATATGGCTTTTCATATGTGCGACAGGGCAAATCTTGACTATTATGCTTACGATATCTTGTCGGATATTTTGAGCAATGGAGCTTCGAGTCGCTTGAATCAACGATTGGTGCAAGACCGTCAAGTGTTTTCGAGTATAGATGCTTACATCTCGGGATCGGTAGATGCGGGTTTATTTCATATTGCTGGAAAACCGGCAATGGGCATTAGTCTTGACGAAGCTGAAGCGGCGGTCACAGAAGAGTTACATCGTCTTCAAACCGAACTCGTTGGTGAAGAGGAACTCGAAAAGGTAAAGAATAAGTTTGAGTCAACTCAAATATTCGGCAATATCAACTATTTGGCTGTAGCCACCAATTTGGCATGGTTTGAGCTACATGGAAAAGCCGAAGATATAAACTTTGAGGTAGGAAAGTACCGTGCTGTATCTGCTCAGCAACTACAACAGGTTGCTTGCAAGGCATTTACCAGTCAGAATAGAGTAGTACTTCACTATAAGAAGAAATAATTAGTTGACTACTATAGAATATCCATACAAATGCAATTATCGACATTATACAAAAACTACAAAGAACATTATAAGGCCTTGATTTATTTGGGGCTACCTATTATTATTGGTCAAATTGGAATTATTATTTTAGGCTTTGCTGATACTTTCATGATTGGGCATTATGGCACTAACGAATTGGCTGCTGCTTCATTTGTGAATAGTGTATTTAGTCTTGTTATTATTTTTAGTACCGGATTCTCTTACGGTCTTACTCCTGTGGTAGGTGGCTATTATGGTAATCGTGAGTTTCTACCTGCGGGATTGGCTTTACGTTGCAGCCTGGTAGCTAATACTCTTATGGCAGTAGCAGTTACTAGTATTATGACTGTTTTGTATTTTTATGCTCATAAGCTTGGACAGCCTGAAGAGTTGTTGCCTTTAATACGTCCTTATTACCTCACTTTACTTATCTCTCTAATCTTTGTATCGCTTTTTAATGCGTTCAAGCAATTTACTGATGGTATTACCGATACCAAAACGGCAATGTGGATTTTAATAAGTGGCAACTTGCTTAATGTTATCGGTAACTATATCCTTATCAATGGCAAGTTAGGTTTTCCTGAATTGGGACTTTTAGGGGCTGGCATTAGCACATTAACCTCTCGTATTTTAATGGTGGTTGCTTTTGTTGTTGTATTTCTACGTAGTCGACGCTTTATTCGCTATAAAATAGGATTCTTTCGTTTGACGTGGTCTAATCAGCTCTTTCGTAAGCTTAATGCTTTAGGTTTGCCGGTTGGGTTGCAGATGGGCATGGAAACAGCTTCTTTCAGCCTTAGTGGTATTATGATTGGGTGGTTGGGTACAGTGGCTTTAGCTTCTCATCAAATAATGTGTACGTTGGCGCAGCTTTCCTTTATGGTTTATTATGGCATGGGTGCAGCAGTGGCTGTTCGTGTAAGTAACTTTGAGGGACAAAGCGACAGAGTCAATGTTCGCCGTTCAGCTTATGCCGGATTTCATTTGTTGATAGCTCTGGTGATGCTCTTAGGTGGAATCGTCTTTTTATTGCGTCATCAAGTTGGTGCTTGGTTTACTACCAATGAAGAGGTGTCGGCAATGGTTGCTTTACTGGCTATTCCCATGTTTATTTATCAATTTGGCGATGCTCTTCAGATAAATTTTGCTAATGCTCTTCGTGGTATATCCGATGTGAAACCTATGATGGTAATAGCCTTCATTGCCTATTTTATCATTTCACTGCCTGCCGGCTATTTCTTTGGTTTTGTAATGGGCTGGGGAGCACTGGGCGTTTGGATGGCTTTTCCCTTCGGGTTGACAAGTGCCGGTATAATGCTTTATTTGCGTTTTAGTTATAAAACCAAACTGTAATGCTTTTACTTTTCGCTCTTTGACGCTTCTTTTGAGCTAAATGTCTCTATCCTTAAAGAACTAATCTCTTTTCTGGTTGTTATTTTATATTATTTTAAAATACAATAGGGTATTTATAAAATGACTAGTGTCTGTTGATAGACACTAGATTAATCATCAAGAGTGTATTAGTGAATAGATGAAGCAAGCAGAGAAATATATAATATCGGTTGTACTTATAATTTTCGTTGCCACGCATTGTGTTGGGCAAACTCTTTCTTGTAGACCGATAAATGACTCAATACATAGTAAGAAAAAACCATTTTTAGCGTTAGGAGAGATTGCTACCATTAATATGGGTGTCTGGGCTTTCGATCGTTATGTTACTCAATCTGATTTTGCCCGAATTAACTGGGGTACGATTAAGCGAAATTTTAAAACTGGTTTTGTGTGGGATGGAGATCAACTGGGTACTAATTTTATTCTACACCCTTATCATGGTTCACTCTATTTTAATGCAGCTCGCTCTTGTGGATATAATTACTATCAATCAATACCTTTTACACTCTTTGGTAGCTCCATGTGGGAGTGGTTCTTGGAGGATGAACCTCCATCTATAAACGATTTGCTGAGTACTACCTTTGTGGGTAGTATGTATGGTGAAATACTTTATCGTATCTCTGACAGGGTGCTGAGCTATCAAACTACAGGTGCTAATCGTGTGTTGTGTGAAGTGTTGGCAACACTTGTATCGCCCATACATCAGTTTAACCGGTTTATCTCAAAGGATTATCGAAAACACTATAAACCGGAATTCCCTTCTGTTACTATTGATTTTTCAACGTACGCAGGTGTTCAATGGCTGGAGCCAGAGATAGGGAAGGGGAAAATTCCTTATGCAATGATTTCTTTTAAACTGGACTATAATCCCGATATGAATGATGTTGAATTGCCTTTCGATTGGTTTTCTATTTATGTAGACTTCTGTACGGGGCATGGCTCGTTTTATGTAAACAAAATGAGTATGGCGGGATTACTGTGGAATAAACCTTATCGTTTGAATAAAGGAGGTGAATGGGGAGTAGGGGTTTATCAGCACTACAACTATTGGGACTCACCTGTGCGTAAGTATCAAAAAACACCTTATCGGTTTAGTCAAGTTTTGGCTTTGGGACCAGGTGTTTATTATAAAAGTAAACCTCAAAAAGATTTCTTGTTTGTATGGCGTGGTTACCTCAATGCCATTGGTTTAGGAGCTGCTCTGTCCGATCACTATTGGGCTGATATGCGCGACTATAACTTTGGGAGTGGAGCTAGTGCGGAAACTAATATTTATCTGTCTACGCTCAATAACCGATTGCGTATGAATCTAGTGGCAGGCAACTATACTCTCTTTACTTGGAAAGGGTATGGACGAGATAGAGATCTTTATAAAGAACATCCTAAACGGCTCGATGCACAAGGTGATCCTGGCTATACTAATTTCACATCTGTGGAGGCTAGTTTAGGCTATTGGTCAAAGTATAATTGGAGCATTTGTTTTCAACCGGAGTTTATACGGCGTCATACTCACTATAAATATTATCCATCGACAAACTACTCAACTTGGAACCTAAGTGTAAAAGTTGGATATACTTTATAACGTTTGAGCGTAGAAAAGAACAAAATCTTGTGTTTTTTCCGCAAACTTTCTTATCTCTTATGTATTATTAATCAGCGAAAAGCATTAATTTTGCAACTTGATAATTATCTAAACGACATATGAAACTTGATTTACTTACGGCCATATCTCCAATTGATGGTCGTTACAGAGGCAAAACGGAATCATTAGCCGCCTATTTCTCGGAATTTGCATTGATTAAATATCGTGTACAGGTAGAAATTGAATATTTCATCGCATTGTGCGAACTACCACTTCCGCAGCTAGCAGGCGTTAATAAAGAAACTTTCGATACACTTCGTGCTATTTATCGCAACTTTACAGAAGCTGATGCACAACGTGTTAAAGATATAGAGAGCGTAACCAATCAC
The DNA here is from genome assembly GCA_002471185.1 of Bacteroides sp. UBA7335. Lineage (GTDB taxonomy): Bacteria > Bacteroidota > Bacteroidia > Bacteroidales > Bacteroidaceae > Bacteroides. The sequence goes on along the minus strand of DKPL01000002.1, from coordinate 33,465 downwards.
GATGTGAAAGCAGTTGAATATTTCATTAAAGAAAAATTTGATGAAATGGGTGGAATGGAAGCTTATAAAGAGTTCATTCACTTTGGCTTGACTTCACAGGATATCAATAATACTTCTGTGCCACTTTCTATAAAAGAGGCATTGAATGAGGTTTATTATCCAATGGTTGAGGAACTTATTGCTCAACTCAAAAGTTATGCAACCGATTGGGAAACCATACCGATGTTGGCAAAAACACATGGACAACCAGCTTCTCCAACACGTTTAGGGAAAGAAATTATGGTGTTTGTTTACCGTCTTGAAACTCAATTGAAACAGCTCAAAGCTTGTATGCTGACTGCTAAGTTTGGTGGCGCTACGGGTAACTATAATGCACATCAGGTGGCTTATCCTCAATATAACTGGAAAGAGTTTGGTGACAACTTTGTTGCTCAAAAACTCGGTTTGGTGCGCGAGGCATATACAACCCAAATTGCGAACTACGATACTCTTTCTGCTGTATTTGATGGCATGAAACGTATTAATACGATTATGATTGATATGAATCGTGACTTCTGGCAATACATCTCAATGGAGTATTTCAAACAAAAAATTAAAGCAGGTGAAGTTGGATCGAGTGCTATGCCTCATAAGGTAAACCCGATTGATTTTGAAAACTCTGAGGGTAACTTAGGTATTGCTAATGCCATCCTTGAACATTTAGCTGTGAAGCTACCGGTGTCTCGCTTGCAACGCGACTTGACCGATTCTACTGTGTTGCGTAATGTAGGTGTGCCTTTTGGTCATATTGTAATAGCTATCCAAAGTTCATTAAAAGGATTGCGCAAGTTGCTTATTAACCAACCGGCTATTTATAGAGATCTTGATGATTGCTGGAGCGTAGTGGCTGAAGCTATACAAACAATACTTCGTCGTGAAGCTTATCCTAATCCTTATGAAGCACTGAAAGCATTAACTCGTACCAATGAAGCCATTACAGAGCAGTCTATTAAGAACTTTATTGAGGAGTTAAATGTTAGTGAAGATATAAAGAAAGAATTAAGAGCAATTACACCTCATACTTATACCGGTGTGTAATTGTGTTTAAATATTAAAAGTGTGTAGAAATAAGGCCGTGAGGCCAAAGTTTAATTTTATTCGAATAAAGTAATGAGCACAGAAAATGAAGAATGGCGCAACAACTCTAATGATGAGAATGTAGGAGCCGGCCGTGATGGTAACAGATCTTATAATAGGGAAGATGGATATAATCGTTCTTCTTACAACCGTGATAACGGTAACCGTCCCTATCGTCCAAGATTTAACCCTAGCAATGATGGAGGCGAACGTCGTTCGTATAACAACGACCGTCCTCAAAGACCTTACAACCGCGACAATAGCGATCGTCCACAACGTCCTTCTTATAACAATCAAGGCGGCGATCGTCCTTATCGTCCAAGATTTAACTCGAACAATGACGGAAGCGAACGTCGTTCATATAATAATGATCGTCCGCAACGTCCTTCTTATAACAATGATCGTCCTTCTTATAACAATCAAGGAGGCGATCGTCCATATCGTCCACGTTTTAACTCAAGCAATGAGGGCGGTGATCGTCCTTATCGTCCACGCTATAATAACAACGAAGAAGGGGGAAACTCTTACGGAGGTGGTTATGGAAATCGTCCGCAACGCCCATCGCGCCCTTATAATAATAATGGCGGTGGTTATAATAATGGCGGTGGATATAATAACGGTGGTGGATACGGTAATAATGGTGGTTATAACCGCAATAATAACCGTCCACAACGTCGTTCGGATAATTATGATCCAAATGCTAAGTATAGCAGAAAAAAACAAATTGAATACAAAGAGCAATTTACAGATCCTAACGAACCTGTACGCTTGAACAAGTTTCTTGCTAATGCTGGTATCTGCTCTCGTCGTGAGGCTGATGAATTTATCACAGCAGGTGTTGTGTCGGTAAATGGTGTTGTAGTAACTGAGTTGGGAACCAAAATTAAACGTTCTGATGAGGTGAAATTTCACGATCAGCCAGTTAGTGTAGAACGTAAAGTTTATGTGTTGCTTAACAAACCTAAAAATTGTGTAACTACATCTGACGACCCACAAGAACGTAAGACTGTTATGGATTTGGTGAAAGGTGCTTGCTCAGAACGTATCTATCCTGTAGGTCGCTTAGATAGAAACACTACTGGTGTATTGCTCTTGACAAATGATGGTGATTTAGCTTCTAAACTGACTCATCCTAAGTATTTGAAAAAGAAAATCTATCATGTACACCTAGATAAGAATTTAACTAGAGCTGATATGGATCAAATCGCTTCAGGTGTTCAGTTGGAAGATGGAGAAATTCATGCAGATGCTATCAGTTATGCTGACGAAAAGAAAGACTCGGTGGGAATCGAAATCCACTCAGGAAAGAATCGTATTGTTCGTCGTATCTTCGAATCGTTAGGGTATAAGGTAGTGAAACTTGATCGCGTTTTCTTCGCAGGGTTGACCAAAAAAGGTCTTCGTCGTGGCGATTGGCGCTATCTAACAGAACAAGAAGTGAACTTCTTGCGCATGGGTTCATTTCAGTAATTGATATCAAAATGAATTAATCATAGTCAGCAACCGGTAAGTGAAAGATGGCTAACGCTATAACTCTGCCGGCTGCTGGCTATCCTTTTTAATAATAATTGTATACACGATAATTTATGGAAAAGATTAGTAGAACAAAAATCGTTGACTTGTTGAAGCGTGAAGACTTTGGCGCAAAGGTCAATGTGAAAGGATGGGTACGCACCCGTAGAGGAAGCAAACAAGTGAATTTCATTGCACTGAATGATGGTTCTACAATAAATAATGTGCAGATCGTTGTCGATTTAGGTAACTTCGATGAAGAAATGCTTAAACTTATCACTACTGGTGCTTGCTTGAGTGTGAACGGTGTGATGGTAGAATCAGTAGGGTCAGGACAAAAAGTAGAAGTTCAAGCTCAAGAAATAGAAGTGCTTGGTGCTTGCGATAATACATATCCATTGCAAAAGAAAGGACACTCTCTTGAATTCTTGCGTGAGATTGCTCACTTGCGTCCACGTACAAATACTTTTGGAGCTGTATTCCGCATTCGTCACAATATGGCTATGGCAATACATCGCTTCTTTCATGAAAGAGGTTTCTTCTATTTCCATACTCCAATCATCACCGGATCGGACTGTGAAGGTGCAGGTCAAATGTTTCAGGTTACAACCATGAATCTTTATGATCTGAAAAAGGATGAAAATGGATCTATCGTATACGATGATGACTTTTTTGCGAAGCAAACTAGTCTAACTGTTTCGGGACAGCTTGAAGGTGAATTGGCTGCTACTGCACTTGGCTCAATCTATACTTTTGGACCTACATTCCGAGCTGAAAACTCTAATACTCCGCGTCACCTTGCTGAGTTTTGGATGGTTGAACCCGAGGTTGCTTTCAATGATATTGAAGATAATATGGATCTTGCTGAAGATTTTATCAAATATTGTGTGCAATGGGCTTTGGATAACTGTATGGATGATGTTAAATTCCTTAACGACATGTTCGATAAAGAATTGATTGAACGCTTGCAGGGAGTAGTTAAAGAAGATTTCGTTCGCTTGCCATATACTGAAGGTATTAAGATTCTTGAAAAGGCAGTTCTTGATGGGCGTAAGTTTGAATTCCCAATCTATTGGGGAGTTGATTTGGCATCAGAACACGAACGTTACTTGGTGGAACATCACTTTAAACGTCCTGTTATTTTGACGGATTATCCAAAAGAAATTAAAGCTTTCTATATGAAACAAAATGAAGATGGAAAGACTGTACGTGCTATGGATGTATTGTTCCCAAAAATTGGTGAAATTATCGGTGGATCGGAACGTGAAGCTGACTATGATAAATTGGCTACGCGTATTCAAGAAATGGATATTCCAATGAAAGATATGTGGTGGTATCTAGACACTCGTAAGTTTGGAACTTGTCCACATGCAGGTTTCGGCTTAGGATTCGAACGTTTGCTGTTGTTTGTTACTGGTATGGCTAACATTCGTGATGTTATTCCTTTCCCACGTACACCACGCAACGCTGAGTTTTAAACGAGATCTATTATATATATAAAATACACAAGGTTTACTCTTATTTTGAGAGTAAACCTTGTTTTGCAAAATGGCAGAAGGATAGCCATCGCTTAACGGGGTTGTAATAGCTTGTGGTTTGCCCGGTTTGTTTATCTGTATTGATGATATTATATTGTAAATAACGTTAAAAGATGGCTTTGAAGCTCTTTCTGAATTTACATTGAGAAGTAAGTGGAAGGTGTGGTTATAAACTGATTATCGCCCTTGTATAACAGGCTAATAAACCAAAAAAAAAGCGAAATCGTTTGTCGTTTCAAAGAAAAGCCGTACTTTTGCAAGCCGATTATTATCTGAAAAAGATAAGAGATTAATTCATAGCAAGTTAGTCTTTCTTTGTCCGGGAAGGATTGCTTGTGGTGAGAAAAATTTTAGTAGTAACATTAAAAACAAAATTAAGAGTGGATACTTTAAGTTACAAGACCATTTCTGCAAACAAAGCAACAGTAACCAAAGAATGGGTTATCGTTGACGCAACAGACCAAACTTTAGGTCGTCTGGCTGCGAAAGTTGCGAAACTGTTGAGAGGAAAGTACAAACCAAACTTTACTCCTCATGTAGATTGCGGTGATAATGTAATCATTATCAATGCCGACAAAGTGAAATTAACTGGCAACAAGTGGAATGACCGCGTATATTTGTCATATACAGGCTATCCTGGTGGTCAAAGAGAAATTACTCCTGCCCGTTTGATTGCTAAACCTAACGGTGAAGACAGATTATTGAGAAAAGTAGTAAAGGGTATGTTGCCTAAAAATAAATTAGGTGCTAAATTGTTGAGCAACCTTTATGTTTATGCTGGAAACGAGCACAAACACGAAGCTCAAACCCCTAAATCAATTGATATTAACTTACTTAAATAATACGTAATGGAAGTAATTAATGCATTAGGCAGACGCAAGCGCGCAATCGCACGTATTTTCGTAAGCGAAGGTACAGGAAAGATTACTATTAACAAGAGAGACCTTGCAGAGTACTTTCCATCAACTATTCTTCAATATGTTGTAAAACAACCATTGACAAAACTTGGTGTTGCTGAAAAATACGATATCAAAGTTAATATCTATGGTGGTGGCTTTACAGGACAATCACAAGCTCTTCGCCTTGCTATTGCTCGTGCTCTTGTGAAAATCAATCCTGAAGACAAAGCAGCACTTCGTGCAGAAGGATTTATGACACGTGATCCACGTTCTGTAGAACGTAAGAAACCGGGTCAACCTAAAGCTCGTAGAAGATTCCAGTTCAGCAAACGTTAATGCGTTGCTTAGAGGAATCGAATGTTTAGTATCTAAACTATCGGGACTCTTTACAAAGAAGGCTACCCGACAGTTGGTTTAGAAAAAGAAACAAAAAAGAAAGTAAACAATTAAAGAAAAACAAAAATGTCAAGAACTAATTTTGATACATTATTGGAAGCCGGTTGCCACTTCGGACACCTTAAAAGAAAGTGGAACCCCGCTATGGCTCCTTATATCTTCATGGAACGTAATGGTATTCATATCATCGACCTCCATAAAACTGTTGCTAAAGTTGACGAAGCTGCTGAAGCTTTGAAGCAAATCGCAAAATCGGGTAAAAAAATCCTTTTTGTTGCTACTAAAAAACAGGCTAAACAAGTTGTTGCTGATAAAGCTTCATCTGTAAATATGCCTTATGTAATCGAGCGCTGGCCAGGTGGTATGTTGACTAACTTCCCAACTATCCGTAAGGCTGTTAAGAAAATGGCTACTATCGATAAATTAACTAACGATGGTACATATTCTAATCTTTCTAAAAGAGAAGTTCTTCAAATTTCTCGTCAACGTGCTAAGTTGGACAAAACATTAGGTTCTATCGCTGATCTTACTCGTTTACCATCTGCATTGTTCATTGTTGACGTAATGAAAGAACATATCGCTGTTCGTGAAGCTAACCGTTTGGGTATTCCTGTATTCGCTATCGTTGATACAAACTCAGATCCTTCAAACATCGATTTCGTTATCCCTGCAAATGATGATGCTACAAAATCAATCGAAGTAATTCTTGACGCTTGCTGCGGTGCTATCGCTGAAGGTCTTGATGAAAGAAAAGCTGAAAAGATTGATATGGAAGCTGCAGGCGAAGCTTCTGCTACTAAAGGCAAGAAGAAAGCTGTAAAAGCAAGACTCGACAAATCTGACGAAGAAGCAATCAACGCTGCTAAAGCTGCTGCTTTCGTGAAAGAAGACGAAGAGGCTTAATATATTTAAGTAGTCAAGTAGTTAAGTAATTAAGCAGTTGGATGGAAATCTGTTCTGCTGTTTAAGTAGCCAAATTCTGCTTGACTACTTAATTACTTATATTACTTGACTATTATTTTTTATATAACGAATTAAAATATTAAAATACTATGGCTGTAAGTATGGCTGATATCACCAAGCTTCGTAAAATGACCGGAGCTGGTATGATGGATTGCAAAAATGCATTGAACGATGCAAATGGTGATTTCGATCAAGCAATGAAAATTATTCGTGAAAAAGGACAAGCTGTTGCTGCTAAACGTTCTGATCGCGAAGCTTCTGAAGGTTGTGTACTTGTAAAAGTAGATGGCGGATTCGGTGCTATTCTTGCTTTGAAATGCGAAACTGACTTCGTTGCTAAAAACGAAGACTTCGTAAAATTAACTCAAGATATCTTGGATGCTGCTGTTGCTAACAAATGCAAAACAGTTGAAGAAATCAACGCTCTTACTTTAGGAGATATTACAGTAGCACAAGCTATCACTGACAGAAGTGGTATCACAGGTGAAAAAATGGAATTAGATGGCTACCAAACTTTGGAAGGTGTTTCTATTTCTGCTTACAATCACCAAAACAAGAACTTCCTTTGCACAATGGTTGCTTTGAACGAAGTTGTTGATGCTAAAATTGGTCATGAAATTGCAATGCAAGTTGCTGCTATGAATCCTATTGCACTTGATGAAGCAAGTGTTCCTGCTGATGTTCTTGAAAAAGAAAAAGAAATTGCAGCTGACAAAGCTCGTCAAGAAGGTAAGCCTGAAAATATGATCGAAAAGATCGCTATGGGTCGTATCGGTAAATTCTATAAAGAAGTTTGTTTATTGAAGCAAGATTATATTCAAGATGGATCTAAGTCTGTTGCTGAATATTTGAAAACTATCAACAAAGACTTAACTGTTACAGGATTCCGTCGCTTTACTTTGCGTGCTGAATAATCTATGTCAGTTTAGATATAATAAAAAAGCCTGTCTTCATCGGACAGGCTTTTTTATTATAAACGTTCTTATCCACCTACTGGTTTAGTCCGTGTATATCCTTCTTTTTTTAATAGTTCCAATATACGATTTTTGAAGTCTCCCTGTATAATGATTTCACCATCTTTAGCAGCTCCACCGACACCACATTTCATTTTTAGCATTTTCCCTAGCTCTTTTAATTCGTCTTCCGAACCGATAAATCCAGTGATAAGTGTTACAATTTTACCTCCACGATTTTTGCGATCGAGTTGTACTCGAAGGTTTTGTTTGCTTGGCTCAATGCTAGCAACTTCGTCCTCCTCTTCACTCTCATATTTATAATCCGGATTAGTGGAATATACTACATTGAGTCTATCTTTCCAATCATTCTTTTTCATGTTTCTACTTTTTCGATATAATATTCAAAAATAGCATATTGTGGCGAACTTTACAATTTTTGCAGTTGTTACTCCTCATATTTAGAAAAAAAATGTACTTTTGTGTAACTCATATAAAAAATGAAAGGCTGTGATAGACGAGGAAGATAAACAACATAAAGAAATAACGAAAGTGCCGGAGCCAACGCTTCGCAGACTTCCATGGTATTTGTCTAACGTAAAGTTATTAAAACAGCGTGGAGAGCATTATGTTTCGTCTACTCAAATTTCAAAAGAAACCAATATCGATGCATCGCAAATAGCAAAAGATCTATCTTATGTCAATATTTCCGGGCGTACTCGAGTAGGGTATGAGGTCGATGCATTAATTGATGTACTTGAAGGATTTTTGGGATTTACCAATATTCATAAAGCCTTTTTGTTTGGTGTAGGTAGCTTAGGTGGTGCCTTACTTCAAGATTCTGGTTTGAAACACTTTGGCTTGGAGATAGTCGCAGCATTTGATGTAAATCCTAATCTAGTGGGTACCCAGCTGAATGGTATCCCTATTTATCATTCGGATGATTTTGAGGAAATGATGCAAGTTTATGATGTTCAAATTGGAGTCTTGACAGTACCTATTGAAATAGCTCAGTCAATTACCGATAAGATGATTGGCGGTGGAATAAAAGCTGTTTGGAATTTTACCCCTTTTCGCATTCGTGTACCCGAATATATTGTGGTACAGAACACGTCACTTTATGCGCATCTAGCTGTTATGTTTAATCGGTTAAATTTTAATGAATATAAATAATGAAGATTATTGCTGTAGGAATGAACTATGCTCAACACAATAAAGAGTTAGGACATACGTTAATAAATAAAGAGCCGGTTATCTTCATGAAACCAGATTCGGCTTTGCTTAAAGATAGCAAGCCTTTTTTTATTCCCGATTTTTCTAAGCAAGTTGATTATGAAACGGAATTAGTTGTTCGTATCAATCGGTTAGGGAAGAATATCGCACCTCGTTTTGCTCATCGTTATTATGATGCTGTAACCGTAGGTATCGATTTTACCGCACGCGATTTACAACGTCAGTTTCGTGCCGAAGGTGGACCTTGGGAGTTATGTAAAGGTTTTGATAACTCAGCAGCTGTTGGTACATTTGTATCAGTAGATCGCTTTAAAGATATTCAAAACTTAAACTTTTGTTTAAAAATAGATGATGCAGAAGTGCAAAAGGGCAATACTGCTGATATGTTATTTAAAATTGATGATATCATCTCTTATGTAAGTCAGTTTATGACTTTAAAAATTGGTGACCTTCTTTTTACTGGTACTCCTGTGGGGGTTGGTCCGGTTAGTGTTGGTCAACATTTAGAAGGATATCTTGAAGAAGAAAAACTGCTCGATTTCTATATTCGTTGATATACAGCGACAACTACCATTGTAGGTGTTTGAAAGTTTATCAACACTTACAATGATTGAGTTATGATGTATAAAATACTTCGATTTTTACTATTATTAATAGTTACTCTTCCTGTAACTGCTCAACAGCATTTTGTGACTGTTGATTGGCAGATACTTCCTCCTATACACACATTGCCCGAGATGGTGGAAGAAATTTCTCTTCCAGCAGACTTTCGCTCATATTCCTATCAGGTTGCAATCGAATTTCCAGAGTTCGAAGATGTTGATGTCTCAACTGCCGATTCACTGCAAAATGCAGCTGTTGTGCTTCCTGATTTTCCCCAAGCCCAGACCGATGTTGCTATTTCAGCTCATAAAGGATATCTTAATGTCCGTTTTATCCCTGTGGTTTATCGCAATGGACGCTATCAGAAAGTCAACTCTTTTAAGCTTTCGCTTACTACTACTCCTTTGGCTCAAGCGCGTGCTACATTATCAACACGGGTACCTTCAATTCAAAACTCTATACTCTCTACCGGAAAGTTTGTGAAGATTAAGATAAGCGATTCTGGTGTATATCAACTGACTCATTCAGACTTGCGTAAAATGGGCTTTAATAGTCCTGAAAAGGTGCATATTTATGGTTATGGTGGATTCTTACTTTCTAATCATTTTGCAAGTCATCCTTATGATGATTTACCCGAAGTTCCAGTTTACCGTAGCGCTAATGCTTTGCTTTTTTATGCACGAGGAACTCTTTCATGGGAGTGGAATACAAATGTATATAGACGCATACGTAATTTCTATTCCAATGATGCTTATTATTTTGTTACTGAAAGTGAAGAACCTGCTTTACAGTTTCCTTTGGAGGAATCAATTTCTGCCTCAGGTGCTATTGAGTTAAATACAGTTGATGCATATGCACTGTATGAACGCGATGCATACAGTTGGTCAAAAAGTGGTAGGGAGTTATATGATAGTTATGATTATGTAAATGGTAATATTCAAAATTACAATTTTCGATTGCCTGGGATAACGAGTGATGATGCTAAAATAGTAGTGACATTTTCGGCTAAATCGATGAGTAATACATCTTCCTTTTCAGTAACAAAATAATAAGCA
>DKPL01000002.1:22407-23046 GCA_002471185.1 Bacteroides sp. UBA7335 | reverse complement strand
AGTAATACATCTTCCTTTTCAGTTAATATAGGCGATAATTATCTTGGCTCTACTTCAATCGCTAATACAGGATCTGATTATTATGTTAAGGCAACTGAATCAACTGGCACATATGTTTGGAGTGGAGATAAGTCTGAATCAACAACCGTTAAAATAACTCATAACCGGAATGCGGGCATATCGGGTAGGCTCAATTATATTAGTTTGAACTATCAACGTCATTTACGACTTGATGGAAACTATATCGACTTTAGGGCTCAAGCTTCTATAAATAATAAAACAACTTTCAGCATTTCCAATGCAAATAGTTCAACTGTAGTATGGGATGTTACTACTCCTGGTGATTATAAACAAGTAGAGGGTATACTTACTGGAGATATTTACTCATTTACCATTCCTGCTGGAAGTACATTGCGTGAATTTGTAGCAGTCAAGACCAATGCTACTTTTGTTAATGCAGAGCATGTAGGAGTTGTTCCCAATCAGAATCTGCATGCCCTAACTGGTATAGATATGATTATCATAGTTCCTGAACGTAGTACTTTTATAACTCAAGCTCAAAGGTTGGCAAAGGCACATCGTGATAAGGATGGTTTAACGGTCGAAGTAGTTACTGCACCTCAAATCTATAACGAATTT
>DKPL01000002.1:0-22175 GCA_002471185.1 Bacteroides sp. UBA7335 | reverse complement strand
CGAATTTTCTTCGGGTACTCCTGATGCAACTGCTTATCGTCGTTTCATGAAAATGCTTTATGATCGTTCAACCTCTGATGTTGATCGTCCTAAATATCTACTACTCTTTGGCGATTGTGCTTATGATAACCGTATGGTTTCTTCCGCTTGGAGTAGTTATAAACCCTCTGATTTTTTATTATCTTATCAAGTTGAAGTTTCCAACAACGAAAAGAGCTCTTATTTGACTGATGATTATTTTGGTTTCTTGGATGATAATGAAGGCAATGCACTCTCATCCGATCGACTAGATATTGGTGTCGGACGTTTTCCGGTTCGTACTAATGACGAAGCCATAGCAGTGGTAGATAAAACGATTGCTTATATTGAAAATAAAAATGCTGGAACATGGAAACGTACAGTTTGTTTTGTTGCCGATGATGCAGCAGGGTCAGGAAGTGATAACTCGTTTATGCAACATGCCATTGACCTTGCAGATAGTGTACTTCGATATTCGCCACAAATGCGTCCTGAACGAATTTTGGCTGATGCTTATAAACGCGAATCGTCTTCTACCGGCTACTCTTATCCTGAGGCTACTCGTAGACTATTGCAGCTTTTCGATCAAGGTATGTTTATGGTAAATTATACCGGGCATAGTGGTACGACTTCATGGTCGGATGAAAAGCTGTTAACCTCTGATCACATTAATAAACTATCTTCACCTCGTCTTCCAATTTGGTTTACTGCATCGTGCGACTTTACTCGCTTTGATGATACCGCAACATCAGGGGGGGAAATGGCTTTAATTAATCCAAAAGGAGGAGCAATAGCTCTATTCTCTACTTCGCGTGTAGTATACGATACTCCAAATTATGAATTTCATAAGGCCGTAATTCGTTACCTCTGTTCGCCGTCAGCCAATGGGCGTTTACGCTTGGGAGATGTATTTCGTTTGGCCAAGCAAGGCAGTCGTTACTTGTTGACCGATGGTAATAAGCTTAACTTTAATCTGACAGGAGATCCAGCTTTAATGATTACAATCCCTGATTATCAAGTAGAAGTAGAAGAGTTTGATGGTAGTAGTTTATCTCAAGATATCCCCTTTATGAATGCCGGTGCAAAGGTAAAGGTAAAAGGCAAAATCTTGACTCCTAATGGCCAGTTGGCTGATGACTTTACTGGTACAATACACTCATTGGCTATGGATAGTAAAGAGACGGTGTATACACTTGATAATGTTGGTGAGGGGGCAGTGAATTATACTGATCACATACGTACCTTATTTTCGGGTATGGATTCGGTTAATAATGGACGCTTTGAATTGGTCATACCGGTTCCACTTGATATCAATTACTCAAACGAGCGGGGATTATTGAATTTTTATGCTTGCGCAAGCGATCAACGCGAAGCAGGAGGTGCATTCAATCGTTTTAAGGTAGGAGGTACTGCTGATGATTTGCCAGAGTCTACCGATGGTCCACAAATGATGCTTTATCTTAATACCCCAGATTTTGCTTGGGGTGGAAAAGTTAATGAAACCCCTTATTTTGTAGCTGAACTGCAAGATGCTAATGGCATTAATACAGTGGGTAATGGTATTGGTCACGATCTTTCGCTGACAATAGATGGCAAGACTGCTTATAACTTGAATGATTATTATACTCCACAAGCAGGCGATTACACCAAAGGTAAAGTGGGTTTTTCATTGCCAACATTGTCTGAAGGTAAACATACACTTTCATTTCGTGCGTGGAATATTATGAATAATTCTACTACCAAAACATTAGAGTTTGAAGTTGTAAAAGGATTGCGTCCCGATCTATTCTCTGTCTCTTGTACCAATAGTCCTGCACGCGAAAGTACCACTTTTATTCTGTCTCACAATCGGCCCGACTCTGAGCTTGATGTTCGAATTGCTGTTTGTGATTTTTCAGGTAGAGAGTTATGGGTACATACTGAGCGAGGCATTTCTTCGGGTAATTATTACTATGTCGATTGGAATTTAAGTAGCAACGGTGGGCAGCGCTTGATGCCAGGGGTTTACCTATATCGTGCATCAATTGTTTCAGGAGGAAGCAAAGAGAGTACAAAAACCGAGAAAATCGTTATTCTAGCACAATAAATCAAAGAATAATCGTTTATAAAACAAGAGCTTCACATTTTTATTTACGCACTAGAAGTTCATTATTATTACATAGTTTATGAAGAAACTTTTTATATTGTTCATCGCATTATTTACTGTATCAATTACACTGTTGGCACAGAAAGATGAATTTAATCCCATTCATACTGGTGTAAATTCGTTGAATATAGCACCAGACTCTCGCGGTGGCGGGTTAGGAGATGTTGGTGCAGCTACTGAACCTGATAATAATTCGCAGTACTGGAATCCGGCAAAATACCCATTTACGATAAGTCGTGCAGGTGTTTCTGTTTCCTATACTCCCTGGTTGCGCAAATTAGTCAATGATATTGATTTAGCTTACCTAGCCGGCTATTACCGTATCGGTGATTACCAGGCCGTCAGTGCTTCGCTACGCTATTTTTCACTGGGTGAGGTTCCGGTTAATACTAGTAGTGACGGTATGGGTGGTTACTCTATCCATCCTTACGAGATGGCTTTTGATGTAGCTTACTCACGAATGCTTTCTGAACGTTTCTCGGCGGCAGTTGCTTTGCGCTATATTTATTCCGACTTAGCTTATAAGCAAGATGAAGAAGTTACTCCCGGATCGGCCTTTGCAGCCGATATTGCCTTCTTCTACACCAACTATGTAATGTTAGCGCAGCGTGAGTGTATGTTTTCATGGGGATTGAACATCTCAAATATTGGTACAAAAATCTCATACGATGGTGGTAACTCAAGTCAATTTCTACCTACAAACTTACGTTTGGGCTTTTCGCTATTGGCTCCCTTTGACGATTACAATACCATCTCATTGAATGTAGATATTAATAAACTTCTTGTGCCTACTCGTCCAACTTTCGCACAATACCAAAAGAAATTTGGCGATGATATGACTTATTCTGATTATACTGAGTGGTTGCAGACTGAGGGTTATAATGATATTTCACCCATCAAAGGAATCTTTAAATCGTTCTCTGATGCTCCGGGTGGTTTTAAAGAGGAGTTACAAGAAATTCAATGGTCGCTTGGTTTAGAGTATCTTTACAATAACCAATTCGCAGTGCGTGCCGGTTATCACTATGAAAATGCCAACAAAGGCAATCGCAAATACTTTTCTTTTGGTGCAGGTTTCAAGATGAGTGTATTCTCACTCGATGCTGCTTATCTTATATCGACTGCACAAAGCAATCCGCTCGATCAGACTTTACGCTTTACGCTTGGTTTCGATCTCGATGGTATCAGAGATTTATTTGGACGCAGTGGCGGACGTCGTCGTTAATTCAAATTTAGTCGATAAAACAGGTTATGAAAATAAGAGTAGGTTTTGGGTTTGATGTCCATCAGTTGATTGAAGGACGCAATTTGTGGTTAGGCGGAATACAACTTGAACATAGCAAAGGTCTGTTAGGGCACTCCGATGCTGATGTTTTGATACATGCCATTTGCGATGCTTTACTCGGTGCAGCCAATATGCGTGATATTGGCTATCATTTCCCTGATACAGCAAGCAAGTTTAAGAATATTGATAGTAAACTCTTGTTGCGAGATACCATAGCACTTATTGCAACCAAAGGGTATCGGGTAGGTAACATTGATGCAACTATTTGTGCCGAGCGTCCCAAACTTAAATCGCATATCCCATTAATGCAGGAAACCTTGGCTAAGATTATGCAAGTTGATGTCGATGATGTTTCTATAAAAGCAACCACTACCGAGAAGCTAGGCTTTACGGGGCGCGAAGAGGGAATTTCAGCTTATGCAACTGTATTGATTGAAAAATAAAATCTTCTTTGTTTTAGAAACGATATCCTACATGTGCTTCTAACGAACGAGTTTTAGTATAATCGTGCTTGCGCCCTTTGTAGCAGAACTCAATAAAGATGGCTTGATCTCCTATGGGGATATTTAATCCGGGAGTCATATAAAAGCCTGGGTAGTTAACATGAAAAGCTGAATGCAGATTACGTTCGTAAGGTTCTACTATTCCCGATGGATACTCTTTATTAAACTTGAATTTTCCCGATACACTCCAAAAATGTTGAAAAGTAAAGCCTAGTTTTAGGTAAGGCTGTACTCCGGTTTGAGTAATCCACCATATACCGCCTACCTGAAAGTCTGTTGTCACCGAATGCATTTTAAAATCAAGTGGTCCGTATTTTTCATTTTTCGATTGATGAACATCTAGATTGCTAATTGTAAAGCCCCCTTGAATAGCTAGGTATTTACTAAACCGCTTTGATGAAAGTGTAGCTATAAAAGAAGCTGTGGGTGCCCAGTTTCCTATCCATCCTATTCCCTACAAGGCGAGCTCTTCGTCATGAAAACTATTGTAGGCTATCCCTAAGCTTGCTTCGTAGTTCAGATCAATAAATTTTCTATTATCCGCTGTTTCAAACTCTATGCATCCAGTTTTAGTGTTGCATACCTCGTAGTGATAATCCTTGGTCAGTTCAATCAAGTTCTTTTTATTCATACTTAATCGGGGGACTTTCTTTTTAACTTTTTCACTATCGGGTAGAATATTATAAAGTACACCAATATGCCTTTTTCTCAAGTAGTTTATATTTTCACTCTCATTATTTGGATCGTCAATTGATGTACTATATACTTCAACAAATCGCTGTTGCTCATCTTCCATATAAAATCGTTGTTCGAAAGTATCATCCAAGCAGTATAAGTTAACCATACCTTTAATCAAAAACTCAAGAAACTTCATTGTAGGTATATTATCTATTTTAACTAGTTTTGCTACATACAATTTTCCATCATCTACAAATCGATATGCACTGATATCCTCGGGGTGATAGCTATTATAAACTGTTTGATTATTGGCTTTGAAGTCGCATATTAAAGCATTTCGTTTTGCTGTACGAAAATCGAGTGTGCCGTAAATTGTATCATTGTTTAAGGTAATAATATATCCGTTTCTAGGATTGATTTGCGAGAAAGTATTAAGACACACTATAAGTAGAGCTAGTGTTAAGATGTTGTTTTTCATAGTCTTGAGCTTTATTATGCTAATTGCGGCAAATATATAAAATACATTTAATAGAGATTAATTATCTTATCATAAAGTTGCAAGATCGATCATATTGGATAATTTTATCCTCTATTTTGTACAATAAGTCTATTTTATGGGATCGCTATTTCTTATTTTTGATTGCTGAAATAGAACGATTACATAACATAAAAAAATAGTATACATGAAGACACCTCTAAAACTGATGAAGCCGCTCGTTTTTACTCTTCTGCTTTTATCAACTCTATCTCATAGCTTTGCTTATACCGATAGAAACCTCTTGCAAAAACAAGCTACGCTTGAGATGCTTAAATCGATGCTTATCTATGATGGATCTTGGGTGCCTTATCCCGATTATACCGATAGGGCTGGTTGGGAGTCATTGCTCGGTGATGCTCAATATCAACTCATTGAAAATGGTGAGAAACTACTCGATTTTAAGTGGAATGTGATTAAAGCCACAGACTATTTAGCCTACGAGCGTACTGGTGATCGAATGATAATGCAAAACCCCTTTGAGCAGAATCGTAGAGCTCTCAATGCATTGTTGATAGCAGAACTTGCTGAAGGCAAAGGACGATTTCTTGATCAGATTATCAATGGTGTTTTTCAGGCGTGCGAAACAACCTCTTGGACGATATCGGCTCATGTTCCTAGACAGAGCAACCGTCGTTCTTTGCCTGATTGGCGTGAGCCGGTCATTGATCTTACTTCTGCCGGATATGGCATGAGTTTATCCTGGATTTACTATTTTTTACGTCCTCAGCTCGATCAGGTCGATCCAACCATTGCTATACGGATGAAGAGTGAGATAGAGCGACGCGTTCTTGAACCTTTTCTTCAAGACCTTCCTTCGTCGTGGTGGACAGCGAGTCGCTGGAAACCGGGAGATATTATTAATAATTGGAATCCTTGGTGCAATCACAATGTTCTGCAATGCTTCTTGTTAGTCGAAGACAATCGCGACCGTTTGGCTGATGCTGTTTATCAAGGCATGCAATCGGTAGATCGCTTTATAAATTATGTGTCCGAAGATGGCGCTTGCGAAGAAGGACCCTCTTATTGGGGACATGCAGCTGGAAAACTGTACGACTATTTGCAAGTTCTTTATTATGCAACCAATGGGCAGGTCAATCTTTTCGATAATCAACAAATTAAAAATTTAGGAGAATATATTTCGCGCTCATACATTGGCGATGGATGGGTTGTGAATTTTGCAGATGCTTCGGCCAAGGGTGGTGGCGATGCCTCATTGATTTATCTCTATGGTAAAGCCGTAGGTAGTGACGAAATGATGCAGTTTGCCTCTTCGCTGCTTAAAGGTAAGAAACCTTCTATATCAATGGGCAATGATACTTATCGTTCGTTAGAGTCTATTCTTTGTTATCAACCTTTGCAAGCGGTGCCTGCTACTCATATTCACCCTTCTTCTACCTGGTATCCCGAAACTCAATTCTGCTATTTTACCAATAAAGCAGGATTATTTTTTGCAGCCAAGGGAGGGCATAATAACGAAAGCCACAACCACAATGATATTGGTACTTTTATTCTTTATGCCAACAATAGACCTCTTTTTATAGAGGCAGGTGTAGGCACCTATACCAAGAAAACCTTTAGTGCCGATCGTTATTCCATTTGGACCATGCAAACCAACTATCACAACTTACCTTTGATTAATGGTTTTGCTCAGAAAAACGGTCGCCAATATAAGGCTGCAGATATAAAATGTGATACTCGTAAGCAGACTTTTAGTTTAAACATAGCCAATGCTTATCCTGCTGATGCAAAGATTGAAACTTATAAGCGTCAATATCAGTTGAGAGGCAAAACGTTAACGATTAACGACCAATATGTACTCAAAGAGGTACTTGGCAACAATCAGCTTATCTTTATGACCTATGGAAAGCCTAATGTGGAAAAAGAAGGAGTGATAGAACTGAATGTTGATGGTGTTGCTGCTCAACTCTACTATCCATCTTGCTTTACAGTCGAGATTGAACCTATACAGTTAGATGATAAACGTTTATCCGATGTTTGGGGAGAAACAATTTATCGTGTTATTTTAACAGATGCGCATCCTCAGAAAACAGGTAAATATGTTTTCAAAATTGTTGTAGAATAAAATATTAACCTAAAAACGAACCATTTTCACACTTCTATCGTTCTAATAGTAACAACAATTTATATTTGAACGAAATAGAGTTATGAAATCTGCAATTTGTTATTGGATAGCGTTGGTGATTATTGGATTTCTGTTTTCTTGCGGAGGAAA
The DNA here is from genome assembly GCA_002471185.1 of Bacteroides sp. UBA7335. GTDB lineage: Bacteria > Bacteroidota > Bacteroidia > Bacteroidales > Bacteroidaceae > Bacteroides. The sequence continues at coordinate 14,774 of DKPL01000002.1, read as the reverse complement.
TAAGCAAAAGACAGAAGTGGTGGTTGATGTGCAAACTCCCGAAAATACGTTGGATTGGCAAGGTACTTACGAAGGAATACTTCCGGGTGCCGACTGTCCGGGTATATATGTGTTGATTGCTATAGATAGTAGTAGTTATCAAAGTGCATTTAAGTATATAGAACGTCCGGGCATTTATATTTCGATGGGAGATATTCGTTGGAATGCTGCTGGTGATTCTATTTCGCTTTTGGGCGATCATGCTACTTATGAAGTGCATGATGGTATGTTGTGTAGTGGTATGTTTCAGCTGTCTAAAATTGCTAATGATATAAAACTGCCCGAATTATTGTTGACTCAGACTTTAAAAGAGGATAAGAGTGGCAAAAATGCTGTTTTAGAGCAGTACACAGTAGGTAATAAACAGTTTGCTAACTTTTATTTTGATAAGAAAGTATATAAGATGAAGCGAGCTATCACTAATAATATGATAATTGAATATACTGATGGAAAAGCTCGCTTGCTGCCACAAGGCACCGACTCGGTATCATCTTGGGTAGCAAAACCGCGTTTTATTGACGGAAAAGATACATTGAACTTCACGATATTAAGTCCTGTAAATGAAATATATGTTGCTCAAGGCTCAGATCAGGTGACTCGCTCGTTTGATGTACTTTATCTCAATGGTGAGGAGGGTAGCGAAGTGAAATTGTTAAATCCCGAATACAAGTACTGCTTCACATTGCCTCAAGTAGAGGCTTCGGCTAAGAGTGCCGAATATTACAATAATGGTGTGATGTGGACATCTGGAAGTCAAAAAGCGACTCTTACATTAGGTGATAAGGCATATCAGTTTGTGCAAGAATCATCTCAATGAAAAATGTATAACTAAGCGTTTCACAGAAGAACAAGGCAAAAACAAATTCACATTAGCGGTAATAAGGCATTTCCTTGGAGATGCCTTATTTTTTTAAGCTATCTTTTGGTTTTGTGTTATTAAGATAGGTAATTGGACTCTTGGTGCGATTCGAATAAAGATTTATAGTCAATATATGTGGATTTAAGCGTTGAATGGTGTACTTTTGCAAGTATATAATAATGAAGTAGAATGAAAGAACGAAACAAAAGAGTCTTGGTAGGAATGAGTGGTGGAATAGATAGTACTGCCACTTGTCTAATGCTGAAAGAGCAAGGCTACGAAATTGTAGGCGTGACCATGCGTGTGTGGGGTGATGAACCCAAAGAAGCTGCTGTGCTTGCTCGTGAAATGGGTATTGAACACCATGTAGCAGATGAGCGTGATGCTTTTAAGAACTCAGTTGTAAAAAACTTCATTGACGAATATCGACATGGACGTACTCCAAACCCCTGTGTCATGTGCAACCCTTTGTTTAAGTTTCGGGTACTTACCGAGTGGGCTGATAAGTTAGACTGTGAGTGGATTGCTACGGGGCACTATTCGCGATTGGAGTGGATTAATGGTAACAGATATATTATAGCCGGAGATGATGATAAGAAAGATCAATCTTACTTCTTGTGGCGATTGGGACAGGATGTGCTGAAGCGTTGCATCTTTCCTTTGGGCGACTATACAAAGCTCAAAGTCCGCGAATACTTACTTGAAAAAGGATATGAAGCTAAGTCGAAAGAGGGAGAGAGTATGGAAGTCTGTTTTATCAAAGGAGACTATCGTGACTTCTTGCGCGAGCAGTATCCACAGCTAGATGAGGAGGTGGGACCAGGTTCGTTTGTCTCTTCTGCAGGAGTCAAGTTGGGGCAACACAAAGGTTTTCCATATTATACTATTGGTCAACGCAAAGGGCTAGAGATTGCATTAGGCAAACCGGCTTACGTGCTTAAAATAAATCCCGAAAAGAACACGGTTATTTTGGGCGATGTAGAGATGCTAAAAGCCGAATACATGCTTGCTGATCAAGATGTATTGGTTGACGAACAAGAATTAATGAACTGTCCTAACCTATCTGTACGCATCCGATATCGCAGTAAACCCATTCCTTGCAAAGTGAAGCGTTTGGCCGATGGGCGTTTGTTTGTGAAGTTTCTAGCAGAGGCTTCTGCCATTACACCAGGGCAGTCTGCTGTGTTCTACGACGATCGTCGTGTACTGGGAGGCGCTTATATATCGTCACAAAAGGGTATCGGGTTGGTTATTGTTGAAAATACCGACTTCTGATTGCTTTTTAAACAACCAATTTTTTATATGAAGAAAATAGTAACGCTATGCTTGTTGCTGATAACCACTATAGGACTTTCTGCACAGCGTCAAGATACACTCAAATATCGCATATCGCTTCGTGATAAAGCCAACACAATTTACTCGTTAGACCATCCCGAAGCTTTTCTTTCGGAGAAGGCCATTGCCCGTAGAATAAAACAGGGCATTGGGATAGATTCTACCGATTTACCTGTGTCTCAACGTTATGTTGATAACATTGCAGCTCAAGGAGTAGATATCGTGACTCGTGGCAAATGGGATAACTTTGTCACAGTGTCGTGCAACGACACTACTCTAATTGATAAGATTGCTCAACTTCCCTTTGTAACGGCTGTAGAGAAAGTCTGGATTGCTCCTCAAGACAGTAATTCTAAGGTAGCTCCCAAACGTGACCTTTTGGTCAATAAGCCCAAAAAGTTCGATGATGTATATGGTGGAGGTATGCAGCAGATTGAGTTAAATAATGGCATCAAGCTTCACAACGAAGGATTCCGTGGACAGGGTATGACTATTGCTGTAATTGATGCCGGCTATCACAATGTTGACAAAATAGCTGCCATGCGCAATATTAACGTGGTTGGTGTAAAAGACTTTGTAAATTCTAAAGCTGACATTTATGCTGAGGAAAACCATGGTACCGGAGTCTTTTCGTGTATGGCGATGAATACTCCACATGTGATGATTGGTACTGCACCCGAAGCTTCCTATTGGTTGCTTCGTAGCGAGGATGGTTATTCGGAACATTTGGTAGAGCAAGATTATTGGGCTGCTGCAGTTGAGTTTGCCGATAGTGTAGGGGTCGATCTTATCAACACTTCGTTGGGATATTATACGTTTGATGACCCTTCAAAGAATTATCAACTCCGCCATTTAGATGGTAACTATGCCTTAATCTCACGTCAAGCCTCTAAGGTTGCCGATAAAGGTATGGTCTTGGTCTGTAGTGCTGGCAATTCCGGTGCAGGTTCATGGAAGAAAATAACTCCTCCGGGTGATGCCGATAATGTGCTCACTGTTGGAGCAATCAATAAAAAAGGAAGTTTAGCTCCATTCTCGTCTATAGGAAACACGGCCGATGGACGAATAAAACCAGATGTGGTAGCTCAGGGTTTTGAAACCCTTCTGATGGGCACTGATGGTAATCTTCGTAAAGCCAACGGCACATCGTTTGCCTCGCCGGTGATGTGTGGTTTGGTGGCTTGTTTGTGGCAGGCATTGCCCGGACTCACTGCCAAACAGATTATCGACGTGGTCCGCCAATCGGGTGATAGGGCTATCTTCCCCGATAATATCTACGGATATGGGGTTCCTGATGTATGGAAAGCTTATCAGAATAACAAATGAGACAGGAAACAATGACACTGCACGATCTCAATGGTTTGGTGCGTCGCAGCATTGAGCAGTGCATGCCCGATGAATATTGGATACAAGCCGAACTAAGCGACGTGCGTACCAACAATGGTCATTGCTATTTGGAGTTTGTGCAGAAAGATGTACGAAGCAACCAACTTGTAGCTAAAGCTAGAGGCATTGTTTGGGCTCAGGTGTTTGCGCTACTCAAGCCCTACTTTGAACAATCTACCGGACAAGCTTTTAGTTCGGGCATTAAGGTATTGGTCAAAGTGACCATTCAGTTTCACGAACTTTATGGTTATAGTCTTACCGTGCACGATGTAGACCCTACCTACACTCTGGGCGATATGGCACTTCGCCGCAAAGAGATTTTGCAGCAACTCCTCGACGAAGGAGTGCTTACACTCAACAAGGAGTTGCCCATGCCGGAACTACCACAACGCATAGCAGTCATCTCTTCGGCCACAGCTGCCGGGTATGGAGACTTTTCTCATCAGTTAGCCAATAATGCACAGCACTATGCCTTTGCCACCGAACTCTTTCCGGCTATAATGCAAGGCAATCAAGTAGAAGATTCTATTCTGAAAGCTTTAGACCGGATTAATAAACGCATCAATGAGTTTGATGTAGTTGTTATCATTCGTGGAGGAGGAGCTACCTCCGACTTGAGTGGTTTCGACACTTATTTGCTGGCTGCTGCTTGTGCACAATTCTCGCTACCCATCATTACCGGTATTGGGCATGAACGCGATGATACCGTTCTCGATTCGGTGGCTCATACTCGCGTAAAGACACCTACTGCTGCAGCCGAACTACTGATAGGTTATATGGATACTGCTGCTGCACAGTTAGACTATCTTGTCAACAAACTTAAAGATGGTGCTCTAGCCTATCTCGATAAGGAGTATCGCACCATCGATGCATACCGCACCCGCATTCCGTCTATGGTAGTGAAGCGTCTTACCGATGCTCGTCTACAACTGATGATGATGCAAAAGGACATGGCGCAATCTACTCGCACCTGCTTGGCTTCGCAGAAGCACCAGTTGCAACTCATCAAGCAGCGCGTGTTTGATGCTTCGCCCGAACGCATACTTGCCAAAGGGTATAGCATCACCCTTAAAGATGGAAAGGCGGTGACCGATGCTTCGCAAATAACAGTTGGCGATACGTTGGTGACTCGTGTGCATCAAGGAGAGATTATTTCAACCGTAAAACAAAAATCATAAATAGATGGCTGCTAAAAAAGAAACTTACTCGCAAGCTATGAAGCGCTTAGAGACTATTGTTCGTCAGATAGACAACAACGAATTCGAGATTGACGAATTGGCCGGCAAACTAAAAGAGGCTAACGAAATCATTGCCTTTTGCTCTGAGAAGCTTACTAAGGTAGATACCGAAGTAGAAAAATTGTTGCACGAAAAGCGTGTATCTGAATAAATAAAACTATTTTTGTGCTTTAAGCAAAATATATTTAATACTTATTGATATGAAAGAAATAGATTGGTCAAACCTAGCGTTCGGCTATATGCCTACCGATTACAATGTCAGAATCTACAATCGCCATGGCAATTGGGGAGAACTCGAAGTAAGTAGCAGTGAAACCATCAACCTACACATGGCGGCTACTTGTTTGCATTATGGTCAAGAGGCTTTCGAAGGTTTAAAGGCTTTCCGCGGTAAAGATGGCAAGATTCGTATCTTTCGCTTAGAAGAAAATGCGGCGCGTTTGCAAGCTACTTGTCGTGGTATCTTGATGCCCGAGCTGCCTACCGAACGATTTAAAGATGCGGTATTGAAAGCGGTAAAACTCAATGAACGCTTTATTCCTCCTTACGAAACAGGTGCATCACTATACATCCGCCCTTTGCTCATTGGTACCGGTGCGCAAGTAGGTGTGAAACCAGCCGATGAATATCTATTCATTATATTTGTTACGCCTGTTGGACCATACTTCAAAGGTGGATTTGCTGCAACTCCTTACGTTATCACTCGTAAGTACGACCGTGCTGCACCTCATGGTACAGGTACCTTCAAGGTAGGAGGTAACTATGCTGCTAGTCTTCGCGCAAGCAAAGAGGCACACGAAGCCGGATACTCTGCCGAGTTCTATCTTGACTGTAAAGAACATAAGTACATCGACGAGTGTGGAGCTGCCAATTTCTTTGGAATCAAAAACAATACTTATATCACTCCGTTGTCTTCGTCTATCTTGCCATCTATCACCAACAAGAGTTTGATGCAGTTGGCCGAAGATATGGGCATGGATGTTGAACGTCGTCCTATTCTTGAAGAAGAGTTGGCTACTTTCGAAGAAGCCGGAGCTTGTGGTACAGCAGCTGTTATCAGTCCGATACAGCGTATCGATGACCCCGAAAACAACCACTCTTACGTATTGTCTAAAGATGGCAAACCAGGTCCTGTGTCTACAAAACTTTACAACAAGTTGCGTGGCATTCAGTATGGCGATGAGCCTGATACTCACGGATGGGTGACAATTGTAGAATAATTGTTTTAATAGATTATAATTAATGGGAGGAGAGTAGAAAACTACTCTCCTTTTATTTTGTGTTTACTGCGAAGTAAGTAACTTTGTAGCGAAACCAAACTTTTGATATGGGAAAAGGTAAATTACAAAAGTTTGCCGATATGGCAAGTTATCCGCATGTGTTCGAGTACCCTTACTCGGTTGCGGACAATATCCCTTCGGATATGAAGGGCAAATGGCACGAATCATTTTTTAAAAACGACAACCCCATTGTGCTCGAACTGGGCTGTGGGCGTGGAGAATATACGGTAGGATTGGGAAAACGCTTTCCTGATAAAAACTTTATTGGGGTAGACATCAAAGGTGCACGTATGTGGACTGGTGCTACCGATGCGCTCAAAGAGGGCATGAGTAATGTGGCATTTCTACGCACCAACATCGAAATCATCGATCGCTTTTTTGCTCCGGGCGAGGTAAGCGAAATCTGGCTGACTTTCTCTGATCCGCAGATGAAAAAGGCTACTAAACGTCTTACTTCAACTTACTTTATGAATCGCTATCGTCGCTTCTTGGTAGATAATGGGTTGGTGCATCTCAAAAGTGATAGCCAGTTTATGTATACTTATACCAAGTATATGGTCGAAGAAAACAAACTACCGGTTGAGGTTATCACCGAAGATTTGTATCACTCGGGCATGGCCGATGACATCTTGAGCATAAAGACCTACTACGAGCAACAGTGGTTAGACCGTGGACTCAATATTAAATACATCAAGTTCAGACTTCCGCAGACGGGTGAGCTTCGCGAACCCGATATTGAGATTGAACTCGACTCTTATCGAAGCTACAACCGCAGTAAGCGTAGCGGACTGCAAACCAGTAAATAAATTTAAATGATGACGTTATATCCAAAATTGATAGAAGATGCACTGGCTACAGTGCGATATCCGGGCAACGGTAAAAATCTTGTTGAGGCCGGAATGATAGCCGATAATATACGTATCGACGGGATGAAGGTGAGCTTTTCAATCATCTTCGACAAACCAACCGATCCATTTTTGAAATCGGTATTGAAAGCTGCCGAAGCGGCTATTCATGCTTATGTATCGAAAGAGGTTGAGGTAACCATTACCCCCGAAAGCAAACAAGCACCTCGCCCCGAAGTGGGCAAGCTGTTGCCTCAGGTAAAGAATGTTATTGCTATCTCGTCGGGCAAAGGCGGGGTGGGTAAATCTACCGTATCGGCCAATCTGGCTGTGGCATTGGCTAAGCTAGGCTACAAAGTTGGATTGCTTGATGCCGATATCTTTGGCCCTTCTATGCCTAAGATGTTTGATGTAGAAAATGAACGTCCTTACTCGGAACACATTGACGGTCGCGACCTGATTGTGCCGGTTGAGAAATATGGCGTGAAGCTTCTTTCTATTGGTTTCTTTGTTGACCCCGATCAGGCTACATTGTGGCGTGGTGGTATGGCAAGCAATGCTTTGAAGCAGTTGATTGGTGATGCTGCTTGGGGCGATTTAGACTATTTCTTACTCGATTTGCCTCCTGGAACAAGTGATATTCACTTAACCTTAGTGCAAACTTTGGCCATCACAGGTGCCATTGTGGTAAGTACACCACAACAAGTAGCTCTGGCCGATGCACGCAAAGGTATCAATATGTTTACCAATGATAAAGTTAATGTACCTATCCTAGGTTTGGTAGAAAATATGGCATGGTTTACTCCGGCCGAACTGCCTCAAAACAAATATTACATTTTTGGTAAAGAAGGGGCTAAACAGTTGGCTGATGAAATGCATGTGCCTCTGTTAGGACAAATTCCAATTGTGCAGAGCATTTGCGAGAATGGCGATAAAGGCACACCGGTAGCTCTTGACGAAAACTCGATGACCGGTCAGGCATTCCTTTCGTTGGCTGAGGCTGTAGTGGCTCAGGTTGATAAGCGCAACGCTGAGCAAGCGCCTACTCAAATTGTAGAGATGCACAAATAGTAGCTTCCAATTATTCTTATATATTTTCCCTTGTTTACTCTCGCTTTGCTGGGAGTTAACAAGGGATTTTTCTGTCCCTATATATCCACCGTGGTACATCTATATATCCACCATGCTGCATCTATATGTCCACCGTGCTGCATCTATATGTCTACCAAATAGCCCTCAGAAGCCTTCTGGGTGGGGTGGTTTGTTGGTTTCATAAACCACCAATGGGCATGAAAAAACTCTCCGTAAAGCCACCAGAGCTTTAGCGGAGAGTCTCACTATTGAAATATAGAACTATACTTTTCGCTTTTTTAGTTCATTGTAGCGGGCTATGGCATGGCGGCGGCTCATGATAATCTGCCACCTATACACCAAACAAGTGGAGATGAAGTAGACTCCTGCTTGTAGCCACAAAGCTTTGTACTCAAAAGAAATCTCGCTGAGTGTAGCCCCCATGTTGTTGATGCGCACAAAACCATTGATGCCGAATGTTGACGGAAATAGGTATGAAAAATACTTCCAGAAATCGGGGATGGCTGCTCCGGGCCACGATATGCCCGAGATAAACAACAAAGGAACGGAAGTAAACACAAAAATCAACATACACGTTTCGCGATTGCGAATGGCAATTGAAACTGTCATGGCAAAAAAGATGCACGCTGCCAAGTAGGGAAGCAAAAACAAGATTAAGTCTTTGGGTAAACCAATCTGGTTGAGCTTGAACAAGTGTGGCACGATGCACAATACATAGGTTGAAATCACCGAGTAAATCATGTAGTAACACAACCCCTTGCCAAAGACGATGCGCAATGTTCCGTTGTAGTGCTTGTTGATAGGAACTAAATCTTTAAACCGGTTATTCTCGCGTGCGGTACCTGCAGATAGTCCGATGCCCAACAAGAGTGTTTGTTGAAGCAACAATATCAATACTGCCGGAATCAAGAAAGCCGCAAAACCATTGGTCGGGTTAAATAATGCCACATCTTCGTACTCAATGGGATATCCGGTTATCTCATCTTGACGGTCGGTAGTGTTTCCGGCACGTTCTATCTTGATGTCGCGGTTCATATCGAGCGACACGGCGGTATTGGATAACAAAATAGCCTTGTAGTAAAGCAATCCGCTCATGTCGCAATAAAGGTTGATGTGCGTTTGAGTGCCACGCGCTATGTCTTTACTAAATTCAGCCGGGATATAGATTACACCATAAGCTTGCCTATCTTTCATCAGTTGTTTGGCCTCTTCAAGATTGCTGCACGAAGCCACAATCTCAACATCGGGGGTAGCATCTACTTTGCGCAAATACTCACGACTCAAGCTACTATTCGACAGGTCTACAACTACTACCGGAACCTCGCGCACTACCTCGTTGGTGTAAATAAAACCATAGAGCAGTGGGTAGGCTAGGGGCACAATGATGAAAAATATAAGTACTCCCTGATCGCGAAATGTATTGCGAAACTCCTGAAGCCAAATATAGAATAGGTCGTTTATGCCCTCTTTTATTTTTTGAAAAAATGTATTGTTCATCAGGGTATGTATTTATTATATAGTAATGCGTTCTTCAATCGGTTGAGGATGAAGAAAGGAAGCATCATAAATAGTAATAATGCCAAATAGTTGGACCAAGAGTAAGCCATGCTATAACCATTGAGTGCTTGATCTACATAGATCAGGAAGTAGTGACGCAACGGAAAGAGGATGCTGAGCGCTTGCAACGTAGGGTGCATGGCCATCACCGGAAACGAGAACCCGGAGATAGAGACTGAGATAACACCCCATAGTGATGATAAACTAAGTCCCAAACGCAACGATGGAAAGAGTCCTACCATAAATACACCCATGCATTGCGATGCTAAAACGAAGCAGAGTGTAGCCAATATCATAGGCCAAATGCCGCTGTTGCAAGGGAAGTGCAATATGCCATAGAGGTAGGCATTGTAGAAAATACCCATCACAAAGAAAACAACAGTTTGTGGCAATAGTTTTCCGGCTAAGGCAATGAAGATGGAGTTATTGCTGGTTTGCAGCCACTCACGTGCGGTGCTGTCTTTTATTTCGGTTGCAATAGAGAAAACAGTGACCATAAACATCATAATCATCAACATGGCAGGTACAAGGGTGTTGCATAGGTACACCGAGTAGTTGAGCCAAGGATTATTGAGTGCATGAGTATCGATTACGATGGGTTGAAGCTGTGCCATGGCTTGTTTCTCGGTAGCGCCTTTGGCATACATCACTTTGCGTGCTGCTGCTCCCGAAGCCAGCTCACTCATCATTTTCATGTCTTTGAGCAACAATGAGCCTGCAATGAGGTAAGAGTTGTTGGTGTAGAAAGATATTTTGGGTTGCTTCTGAGTTGATGCATCTGCCGATAAACCTGGAGGCAGATAGAAAAAAGCGTATATCTTTCCTTCTTGCATGGCAATGCGTGCTTCGCTCACGTTGGGATAGTGTGCCACCACCTCGGTTTGTCCAAAGGCATCGAGGTTGCGAACAATGTTGCGCGAGGTAGCCGTCTGGTCCATATCTACCACACCCACAGGCAAGTCGGTAGGTAGTCCGCTCCCCATCAATGTGGTGAAAAATAGGTAGCAAAACATGGGTGCCAATACCATGCAGAAAAGATACAGCGGTCGAGACACCAAGCGCTTACATTCGCGCTTCATGACATGACCTAGTGCTATATATCTTCTTTTAAATTTATTCATCTGATTTATTTCTTAATAATCACCGACATGCCCGGACGAAGACCTTGCAAGGGAGTTACAGGACGAGCACGAACTTCGAATGTTTTTAGGTCGAACTGACCGGTAGTTTTGGTGGCTTTCCAAGCTGCATAAGTACCCAAATCTTTCATGTAGTAAACCTTTAGCTTCACTTCTTTATCTTCTAAGGCTGGTACAAAAGCGTCGAACTCGGTGCCTACGGTTAGTCCTTTTAGCAAATCTTCGCGCACATTGAAGGTTACCCACATGTCGCTCAGCACGGCAATATTCATAATGGGTGCTCCTGTGCCCACTAGTTCGCCTACTTTAGGGAATATTTCTGATACTTCGCCATTGGCTGAAGCTATGAGGTAAGTCTCTTTGATGTACGACTCTACTTCGGCTACTGCTCCTTTGGCACGATTTACAAGTGCTGCTGCTGCTAGCTTATCTTCACGCTCAGCACCATTCTTGGCCATGTCATATTGCGACTTAGCTGCTTTCTCGGTAGCGATAGCCGCATTGCGCTGTGCGGTAACTTCATCAAACTTTTGTGCGGGCATTACTCCTTGTTCGTATAAGTTCTTTATGCGAGTGTATGATTTTTCGGCAATCTCTACTCCTGCTTTCGCTTTTTGCCACATCTCGTATGCACCTTGAATTTGCTCTTGACGAGCTCCCTTTAATGCTTTTTCGTTTTGAGCATCGGCTGCCGCTTGAGCCGCACGTGCTTGGTCTAGTTTAGCCATTACATCGGGTGCTTCAAGAATGGCAAGTGTGTCGCCGGCTTTCACAGTCTCGCCCTCTTTTACGCGAAACTCCAAAATGCGTCCGGGGACTTTGCTCGATACGCGATACTCATCTACTTCTGCTTGACCTTGAATCATTTCGGGGCCTTTGCGCAACATGAAAAAACCAACTACGGCTACCAAAACAATAACTCCCAATAACGAAAGGAAGGCAAGGAGCATATTGCTGTTTTGTGATTTCTGTGATTCCATAATGAACGTTTGATAATAGTGCTGCTGATCAATTTTCTATCAGCAACGTATGGGTTTATAAATGAGATATATATTTTCAGTGATTACTTTAATGTACCGAGAGACTTTTGTAAGTAGATCTCTGTTAGTTTTACATCGATCTGTGCATCAATCTTCTCCGATTGCGCTTTCAGCCAAGCCGTTTGAGCCTCCAATACATTGTTGGTAGCTATTACACCTTCTTGAAATCCGAGTGTGGCATAGCGTAAGTTCTCGTCGGCTTTGCTCTGATTGCTCTCGGCCATGACTAGCTTTTTAGCAGCCTCTTTCACCTTGAATGAAGCCTGATTGACTTGCAGTTCTATTTTTTCTTTGGCATCTTCAAGCTGATATTGTGCAATGCGTGCTTCTGATTTTGCAGCTTTTACCTTGTAAGTACCTTGCCCCCAATGCCAAATAGGTACTTGAAGCATTACTCCTACATTCCACATGCCTTTAAACTTGTTTTCAAAACTATTGAATACAGAGGGGTTGGTTACCACATAATTGCCCATTAATGCCAATGATGGTAAATGCTCGGCGCGAGTTACTGTAACTTTTTGTTTGTAGATTTGTTGGGCAAGTTCTAAACTTCTTATTTCTGGACGATTGGCATAGGCCACTTCCATATCAAACTGCGAACTCTCGCCCATCAATGGGATATTGTCTATATTTTCATCTTCAAGTGTAAGAGGGGTACTTAGATCTAAACCACAGAGTTGACACAAAAGCATTTTCGATAAACTTAATCCATCTTCTACTTTAAGTAGGGTCATCTCGGCTTCGTTTAGCTTAACTCGTACCGATAAACCATCGGCTTTGGTTGCTACTCCTTCGTTTATCATTTTGTTAATGTCACTATCCATCTGTTGGAGCAGCTTAAGGTATCCTTCGGCTAGCTTCTTTTTATTGGTTAGTGATACGACTTGCCAGTATACTTGGTCGGTGCTCAATATCACCTCTTGTAACCCGGTGTTGTGTTGCTGACGTGCCAACTCTTCGGCATATTGGGTGATTTTATTGTACGCTCTGATTTTGCCTCCCATATAGAGTGGTTGAGTCAGAGTTATGGCACCGGCAAATACGTTGCGAGTGTCGGTACGTAGAGCGTCTGTCAACGATTCGCCTACTTGATTGAATGCTGGCACTAACTTGCCTTGTAGGATATTTAGTATCGGCCCCAACTGTTGAGCTAACTCCGGAGAGACTTGTCCGATTGCTGCTCCGGCCTGCTGTATCGAACTGCCTACTGTGTTCCCTAAACCCGATAATGCATCTTTTTGTGAGTCGCTAAGCAGAGAAAATTCTTTTTGGTTGCGCATGTAGCCCGCTGTACCGGATATTTCGGGTAGATAGTTGGTGAAAGCTGCTTTTTTCTGATAATGCGCTGCATTGATCTTTTCATTGCTAATGAGCAACTCTTTATTGTTGGCAATGGCTAATGCACGGCAACTATCTAATGTCAAGACCTCTTGGCCTTTTGTGATAATTGTCATGCTCAACAGACTTGTTATGATGAATATTTTTCTCATTGCATATAGCATATTATAAGGGTGATAAATCTTTTATGGGATGTTTGTTTGTGCACTTTTTATTTCTGCTTTTGTGTTTGGATAATCTTCTTGCTTTGAAAATAATAATTGCATAAACAACGAAACAAAAGTAGAAGCTTTATACGATATCGCAAAGAGATTTAAGTTTTTTTTAAAATAAACGCTCTCCATTATTGCAATTCATGCAATAATGGAGAGCGTTTGTAGGAAGGGTTAAATATTTAATGTAACTCTATTCTAGCGTAAAGTCTTGTGAGCCAATCAATGTTCCTTCCGCAAAAATATCAACGCGATATTTGCCTGCTGATAGGTACTCGTCAACATTCCAATATACAGTTACTGATTGTTCTTCGCCATTGTACTCTACATATTTTTTAATAGAGTAGGGTAGTGTTCGGTTTTCATAACTGAATGTATTGTCAGCGCTTTTGGTCAATACATCATTATTGGGTTTATATATATTAATATATAATGTACGTTCTCCTGTTTCGGCTGTTATATTCTTCACCAATGTAAATCCAATCGTGAATTTCTGAATATCTTTTGCTTTTTTGGCTTTCTTATCGCGTTTGTTTTTGGGCTCAATCCAAATATTGGTGGCGTCAAGCTGCGCAGCTAATGTTACTTTTTTATTTAAGTTCTTCTTTTCTTCAGACAAAGTACTGATTTGTTGTGATTGCTGCATGTAATTACCAGATTAAATGAAAACAAAGGGAGCTTGATGTTTCCCCACCGCTACTTCTCACTTTCTCTCAAACAACAGAGTCTTAGATCACAAAATTATACCCCTTAACCATAAACCCTGGTAATATTTTCACAGTTCCACCACACTAAATTCTCAATCACAATTTGCCATATCAGTTTATCTCAAGAGAGAACCACTTGAAAGCTCTATGGACATCCATTACATAAAGATGAGTTTGCTGAACTTACCACATTACTGCATGTGCGATATTTGATATTCTGCCCTTCACAGGTCCTGCAGAAGGAAAAAATGCACATGTGGGTGAACTGGCTTTGGGGTTGAATGATAAAACAAACCACAAAAGCACACCAGTGACCTGGCGGCTGGTATGCCAAATATTAACTCTCATTATCTTTATGAATTGCTGAGCAGTGAATGGAATCCTGTAGTGATGATGTGGGAACCCACAAACATGGGTCTGTGATGTGTTCAGATTTTACTGTCTAATTCATACAGTGTAACTATGCATTAAAACAAAGGCATATATGGTTTTAGAAGTGGGGACAGCAAATTATGATATAACTGGTTATTGTGCTGTGTAACACACAAAAAAGAAATGCTGTGTAATTTATTATCATGTTTAGTTTCCATAATAGAAAGCTCATTTATGATCAGCTCCATTCTCTTTAAGGTTGTGAGGCTGTATTTAGGGACAGTAATGCTTTCACCTAAAGGCTGACAATAGCATGCTAACCTGCTCACAGTGAC
>DKPL01000085.1:18155-62790 GCA_002471185.1 Bacteroides sp. UBA7335 | reverse complement strand
TTCACAGAACTTGAAATCATGTTTTAACCTCTTGAAAATACACTGATTTCTTTAGTTTAACAGAAAGGTGTTCTTTAAAGCTGAGACATGACAACAGCCTACTGAGGTAATAGTAGTAGATAAATAGATCTCCTGTATTCTTCCTATTGCTTTAAATGTTTATATTTTGTCTTCTAGGTGTGACCTCAGAACAGACCAGCACCATTGCGACGGAGGACGTGGACGATCTGGAGTAGTGCGCACAGGTTATCATCTGGAGGGAAAGGGGGGTCGTTCTAACACTGGTTCATGGTGTCACAAATCCACGAACACACCACTCCTCCCCTTTCAGATTCACTTGCATTTATTGTACATCCACTGACTCTTAGGTTTTGTACTCATGTTTATGCAAAAGGTACTGTCTTCTCTATTTATTTGCTTTAATTTGTAAAAAGGATCCACTCCTGTACCTGTTATCACTTTTGATTGTCCTCCACCCATTTCGAGTTGAAAATCACAATACAAGCCAAAACGTTTACTATTGCCTAAACTGATGTAATTTCTCAAAATAGCCATTGCGGTGTAGGTGTGACTTAGTTCATATAAATTATCTAAATCGAATTGATTCTCTTCATCAATATTAATAGTCACCCCATTCATTTTACTTAATGTCCGACTATAATTTACACTTCCTCCAATAGCCATATTATCTTTAAAAGTATAGCATGCCATAGGACTAATTTTAAAGGTATATCCGTCTGAATTAAGTCCGTCAATAATTAAAAACTGGTAGTTTTGTTCATTATGTTCAGAGTAAGAGACAGAGCTTCCTACAATCCACTGCCCTTTGGGTACAAATGTTTTTAACTCAATGTTTCTTTTAAACTCTTGTGCCCCAACTCTCAAAAAGAGAGTTAGGGCAACCAACAAGAGCAATATTTTATGTTTATTCACTATATATTATTCGTATATTAATTCGAAATCATCTAACCACATGGTACTGCCACTACTACCTTGGAAATAATCACCAAACTTACTAGCTGAAGCAACTAGAACAATAGATGTAGGTTTACGATCTGAGCGATAATCTAGATTAATAATAAACTCTATCAATCCCTCTTCTGTTGTATTTTCCATCCATGTATATTCGCCATAAGCAATAATGCCAGTATTATTTTCTGAGGCATCAAACAAACCACTTGCTGATGTATTGTTAATAACTACAGGCCATGTTTCTTTTGTATTAGATTCATAAGTGCCTTCCCAATCACCTAATGCAATAAATACTTGCCCTTGATCAGTAGCACCCTTATTAATCTGACTACCACCATAGTTAACTATTCCAGCTTCATACTTTATCCATCCTCGGAGTGCTTTTGGACGAGTATTAAACTCACGTCCCCAACCAATTATACCTCCAGATGTTCCAACTGTTTTAAGATATTTACCAACAAACAAATTACCAGCAGCAAATTTGCCAATAGTACCCAAACCTACAAATTGAGATTTCAGTTTAGCAGAATAGTTACCACTATGTTTAATACCTCCATCCGCTGTAGTTAAATCTTTACTCATGGTAGCAGAGCCATGGTTACCAGAGTCCCACCACATCGATTGTCCAGAACCATATATTAATGTTGGAGTGCTACTCGACCAATTTTCAAATCCTGCATTTTCCAATTGTCGCTTTGCTTCAGTAGTAAATGCACAAGTTACCCCAGAGGCAGCATCACCATCTAAAGCTTGATATTCATAACGAGTTCCAGCTTCAAGACCTGTAATTTCAGCAGATACAGAATTTCCATTTCTCACAGCAGCTACAGAAGTCCAATCAAGAGTACCAGTTTTTCTATAACGGAAAGTTAATATATTACTTGGTTCCTTAGCTATTGAAGCACGCAAAACAGCTTTTGATGTCCAAATATCATTAACAATAACATCTTCTGTCACTATTGTAGCATTCGATACTACAATTTTCCATTCCACAGATCTTTGGCTACCATTTTTATCTATTGCAGTAAGCATGATAGAATGACTACCTTCGGTTTGAGTAATATTTTGTATTAATTTATCTGTAAAACGAATACCCATATTGCCTCGACCAGTTGTTGGATCTTCTCCTATTTCATAACGATTGGTTATTACTAACCCAGCTTGATTTAACAGTTCCTTCTCATCAGCTTGCAGAATTACTAAGTCTAAGCTATTTACAGGAAATCCCCATGAAGTAAACTCATTACATGATAATACAGCACTAGCCAACGGACAAGAAGTTGCTATCCACAATGAAAGTTCTGAACCTGCACCAATTTCAAGATATGTTGGTGCAACCAAATCAAATTTCTCATTCTGAGAATTCATTCCAGTAATAGTTGGCCTTTGAAAAATAACCACATCTGATATTATTTCATCAATTGGAGTTTCATCTACTTCAAGACCAATAGTAGCTCCACCTTCTTCTGAAGATGATGTTTCGAAGTTGCAAGTTATAGCATAAAGTGTAGCAGCTGAGACATTGTTGTAAGTACCTTCTTTTACATATGAAGCTCCATTTAATGTAGTAGCAGTAAATTTCCAAGTTAAAGCTGAGCAGCCCTCAGGAAGAATATAATATCCGATTGCTCCTTCATTTTCTGTCGTAAAATCAAGACTACCAGTAGGT
Organism: Bacteroides sp. UBA7335; assembly: GCA_002471185.1. Lineage (GTDB taxonomy): Bacteria > Bacteroidota > Bacteroidia > Bacteroidales > Bacteroidaceae > Bacteroides. The sequence goes on along the minus strand of DKPL01000085.1, from coordinate 60,149 downwards.
GTTGAAACTTTCAATTGATAGTTTGAAAAAACATTGCTTAAATTAGGAGCAAATTTCACCTTGACCAAGGTATTTACTATTTTACAAGTTACACTAACAGGAGTAGTTTGACCTTTTACAATTTCAAAAGGCTGTTTTCCCTCAAAGAATCGTTTATCAAAAGCAGCCGCAACAGAATCTCCAGCAGTTATTCTAACTGAATAATTTGCACCTGCCATTAACTGCAAACCATCTGCTGGCATGGTAGACAAGCCTTCATATTTACGAATTAAGGTTTCACCATCAAATATTCTAATTCTACATGCAGCTTTCAATGCATCTTCATCAGCAGTAGATAAGGCACGAGTAGACACAGCCAAATCACTTTCAATTCCTATATTTAAGCGAAGACTCCCTTCATTATCCTCCGCCCATTGTTCTCTTTCACTACATCCCATCAAGCCAAGAGGTAACAAAAGAAATAGCGTATATAAATACTTTTTCATCTTCTGATTACGATTTTAATGTTAAAGTTTCGGTTACAGAGTTGCCATCTTGATCGACAACATTGATCTTAAATTTATGAGTTCCAGAGCCTAAAGCTGGAATTAATGGAGTAAAATTAGTTATATCAAACAGTACACTAGTTTGACCAATAACTTCTTCACCAACAGGGAATCCAAGTCCTGAAAGTCCTTCAGCTAAGCCGCCGGGATTTGCTAAATCAAATTTATCAGCCAATCCAACTCCCTCTAACTCTGAAGGTGTTAACGTATCAGAAATAATTTCAACATTCAAATTACGAATACCTTTTGATGCACCAATATTAACTTTAATTGAAATAGGGCTAGCAAACGAAGCCTCCGACACATCAATTATTGCAGTAGCAATATCAAATCCATCACCAACAATTGTAGGAAGATCAGGGTTATCGGTACCACCGCCACCATCATCACCGCCACCATCACCAGGAAAATCTGGAACACCTTCTTCGGTTCCGGGGTCTACATCTACATTTACATCCACTATTTCACAGGTAGCATCAATTACAATGGTAACTCCAGCCGAACCACCAGATCCATTTCCACCTTCGTCTACCTCTTTCATAGAATAACGAATGATACGATGTTCACCAGCTTTAACTCCTGGGAAAGCTTTTTCGATAGGTGTTATAATAGCCCCATCAATCGTTCCAGTTAATGTTGCTAATAAATTTGCTGTTTCATTTGTTGCTTGAAAATGTCCCGCTCTTACTTCGTTTTTAGCAAAAGCAAGAGCCCCTTCACCAACTGAAACATTAGCAATAACATCATCGCCTAATAGTTCACGTAAGTTATCAGCATACTCTACAGTTACTTTAATACTACGCAGGAAACACTTTAAAACCTCAATATCAGTAATATTATCTGCAGTTATATCAAAACTTTGGCTACCATAAAAGTAGGGACGATCAAATTCAGCAGGCATAATATCATGAGAATATGCAGCAACTAAATAACTACCTACTTTTAAAGAGAAAATTTCAGGCATCTCACTATATTTCCACTCCTTTATTTTATTTCCTTGATTTTTATCAAAGATGCGAATAATGAAATCAGCAGTATTTATGTTCGCACGAGATATAACCCCATCAGTTTCTGCCTCAACAGCTACTTTCAATGAGGTTAAATTAAGCTGTCCTTCAGCAAGTACCTCATTATCCTTTTCTCCATTATCAAATGAAAAAACTTCACGCCCACATGATGAAAACATCAAAAGAGTTATAAGAAGTACTATATATGTATATAAAAATCTTTTCATATTTTATCAGTCCATTAATAGTTTAAAGTAACATCATCCACGTACAATTGACTACCTACAAATTTTCCAGTACTTAAATTAGCAAATGGCGGTTTTTCTAACCAACTGTCTGTATTAGTACCAGATTTAAACAATATACATATATGTGTAGGAGCTAATGTTGTATTGGTATAATCTATATTTACAGTTTCTAAGGTATAAGATGATATAGTATTACCATTAGTAAATCTTCCTTTCCCCAATTCTGTTATTGCTTCGCCATTTCTATTTTGAACAATAGTTTCTACAATACAAGCATCTCCTGAAGATGGTGTATATTTATAATAAAAAGAAATAGACTTAGGACGAGATGTAAACTCAATACCATAAATTGGCGAATGTGTGCTTTCGTTGTAACTACCCAAATAGAGTTCGCCAGGTGTGCCGTTATAGCAAATAGAAGCTCCTCCTCCTGCTGTGTTGGCATTACCCCAACCAACAGTGCGAACTACTGCAGCTTTTGTATTATCAATTCGTCCAGTTGTTTCCATTGTTCCGGAAATTGAGTTATATTGATAACTACCATTTGTTTGAGTAGTTGTCAGATTTACCGTATTCCAACCATGAGTTGTCACATCATCATTCCAAGGATAATATTTTCTCCAATAATCTTTATTACCAGAAGTGTAGGTCCATGTTTCAAAACTAGCATTTGGCAATTGACGTTTTTGCTCAGTAGTTATATTGTTAACAGTAGATGTTTCTGTTTGAATGCTATTAATTGTACAAATAGCCTTTATAGAATAAGTAACAGCTTCTGTATAAGTAGTTGCAATATTTGTAATCTCAATTTTATTACCGCTTCTAGTTTGTGATGGAGTTAGCCATTCATCAGTGCCATTTAACGCACATGACACTACAATATCTTTATTAGCTAAATAAGTATTAGTCATTTCATTTTCACCAACAATAGTAAGTATTGCTTTATTAGACCAAACATCACCCGAAGATAAAGCTTTAACTTCATAAACTGGAGGAAGCAACTTTACGATTGAAGTGTAGTTTTTTCTTCCACATGATACTCGTATAGACATATCGTCTAATGCAGCTTTGGGAAACTCGGCTACTAATACATGATTATTTTCAACAGATTCTTTTATTGTAAAAGGAACACTCTGGTACTGTCCAAAACTCAAACATTCAACCGTTAAAGCCTGTTGAGGATTCCCTATAAAAACAACTGGAATTTCGGCTGTTGTAGCTCCAATAGCTATAGCATTAATATTACCAATAGCCAATAAATTATCAGTAGAGTTTATTTTCAAAGAAAATTCTCCTTCGTTTGTGCGTAAATATTTATCGCTAACTTCCAAAGTAAAAGTAGATAATGAATTTTCAGCATTATATTCTAAGAATGGAATAACTTCAGTAAAATTAACGACTGCTATATTCTCAATATTAGCATCTAATCCAATTGTTTTTAAACCAAACTTTGCCAATACCGCTTTTTCTTCGGCTGTAGCAGATACTAAATCAATCTCAGCAGGCCATCCTTGAGATATTAATGCAGATGAGGATGTTTTAAGAACACATTTTGATATTCCAGATCGAGCATTTATATATGCTCTTACATCAGAAAGTTTACTACCTTCTGTAACATCTTGCACAACACCCGTTTCAAAACCAAATGCTTTCAATATTGGAGGATCGGCACTTAAAGACTCATCAGAAACATCTATTTCTACAGTCTCTTCGGTTACTGAATCATCAAAACTAACAATCAAAGTAGAAGATCCTGCATTTACATCAAGTGTAACTTGATAGGCATGTCTAGGCTGAGCTTGAATGCTACGAGCAAACAGTTTTACGGTGTTTCCCTCTTGTTTAGCTACATTCAAATAGATTGAAATTTGACTTGGATTAAAATAAGCTGAACGAGTTTCATTACTAGTGAAGACTATTGGAGTATTCCCATATGAATTTACTTCAGCACTGTAAGTTTTGAAATAGTTGACAAAGCTTTCAGTATATGCAATACTTAATTTTGCATTCGCCAAATAACAGGTTACTCCAACATTGGTTTTTCCACCATCGGTTATAGCAAACTCATTGGAACCTGCATAATAAGGAAGTTCAAAACCCTCTTTAGTTATATCTCCATAATGTGCTTTGGCAACATAGTTGCCCACTGGCAAAATAAGTTCATCAGGGAACTGGCTAAATTTATCCCATGATGCTTGTACATTTTCTCCTTTCAATATAGAAAGTGAGAAATCTCCAATTTCCGGAAGTAGTTCATTCCCGGCGCGACTCATGGCATTGTCTATTTTGGAGTCAGCTTCCAGTTCAAGATGAAGCTTTCCTGTGGCATCAGAATTCTGCTGTTCCTTTTCACAAGAGAAAAACAAAAATGAAGATGCAATCAATGCCATAAAAACACGATTCTTACTCATAGTTATTGCTTTAGTTTTTAATAAAAATATTAAATATGAGCACAAAATTAAACTTTCATGCCCAAAACTAACACATTATACAACTAATTTTATTTTCAATTCTTAAGAATAGAACATCATTTCATAAACATATCTTAAAAATCAATTGTTAACTGGTTTTAAAACTACACCTAATTTTCGTTTTCCGTCCATTTTTACAACTATTGGTTGTTTAAATTGTACATGACGTAAGAATTTGGTTTCTTCGACGGCAGGGAGTTGATTTAAATATTCCTGATCATACACGCCATCATTGATAAAAGCATTGATGGTAAAATAGCCTACCCCAAACGATGTTAAGTTTTGAAAGAAGTGAGTTCCTTGACTAGGATCGACTCTATAATTAGTTAAACCAGCTTCAACAATAACTCTAGCTGCCGATATATGAGGCCATTTTACCGGAATACCCAACCAGCTGTCACTGCTACCCCATCGTCCGGGACCTACTAATACATAATTCTTTCCTTCATTCAGAAATCGTTGATTGATTTTCTCTATCTCGCGTGCTATAGCTGGGTTATTAGATGCACTATATCCATCTGTTTTCACATAGATGATATCATGTATTTCATTCATAATCCCATGTCCTAAGGAGTTGACAGAACGCAAAATAACATCATCATCTGAGATTGTTGTCAAATCTTCATCTAGTACCTCTTTACTATCGACTATGGGACGAATTTGCAGCAAATAGAAAGTTCCTGTACGATCTTTTTCTCTACTCAAATTTGCCGCAAACTCTATTTCAATAGGACGTCTCATCTCTTGCTGACTGCACTTCAATACTAGCTGTAAAATTTGAGCAAGTGGAAAAACATCATGTTGTAGAATATTAGCAAAGGTTATCACTTTACGTCCTCCCGGATAAATTCCATCACGAATCACCTGATCATAAGGGTCGTAAGTTGAGGCAATGTACCTAAGAGACCCATCTTTTTCGGCCTCTTTAACATGAAGTTTAAGTAGATTAAAACCATCATCAATAGAGAAGTTCTCACCCACATTCTTCAAATCGAGAGCATAAAACCGTGTTTGAGTTTCTTTTAAAGCAATATCAAGCTCGCTTGTTTGAAGTACTTTAGTTGGGTGGTAGGGAGAAAATCGTAAAGTCTGACCGCCATCAACGATGTATTTACCTAAACCCAAAGCTAGGTTTACAATACCCTCTTCTGCTTTTTCATCGCCAAGAGGATAATAGTTGAGCGAACGAGCAACTCCCGACATTGAAGGATAATAATGATCGTCATATTGAGTACCGACTACTTCCTGCAAAATCACAGCCATTTTTTCTTGATCAATGACATTAGAGGTAGCTTGCATATAAGCTTTGCTATCTTTAAAATAGACTGATGCGTACACTCCTTTTATGGCATCTCCCAGCATTCGAAGCATTTCATACTTATCGTCCAGATAGGGAATCATATAGGTATTGTATATTCCGGCAAAAGGCTGATAATGGGAATCTTCTAGCAATGAAGAAGACCGAATAGCAATTGGTGATTTTACAACATCTAAAAAGGTAAAAAAATCTTCGATCAAACTATCAGGTAGTTTTGCTTTCAGAAAATACTTAAGAATTACTTCGTCTTCAGCATCCGAAAGAGCCATTTGATAGAGATTATTGGTCTCCATAAATTCGTCAAAAATATCAGTACAAAGTACTACTGTTTTCGGAATGGTCACTTTTGCATTCTCAAATTCTGTAAATTCGGGATAGCGCTTTACCATATTATCTATAAAAGCCAAGCCACGCCCTTTGCCTCCTAAAGAACCTTCGCCAATACGAGCAAAGTTTGAGTATCTATCAAATCGGTCACGCTTAAACACAGCAACCACTCCTTGATTCTTCATTTGCCGATATTTAACAATAGCTTCGAATATAATTTTACGGTGAGCATCAACATCTTGCAAACTATTCCATGTAATAGGTTTAAGAAATTCACCAACAGGAAACATGGCACGAGAATAGAGCCAACGCGAAATGTGGTTGCGACTAATATGATAAAGAAATGATTCAGCAGGGATAGCAAACAGTACATTTTGCAACTCTTTGAGGTTGCGAACACGTGCTATCTCTTCACCTGTTTCAGGATTACGAAACACAAAGTCACCAAAGCCAAAGTTTTCGGATACAGCTCTACGTAAGTCTACATCCATTTTCTTTGAATTCTTATCGATAAAGCTAGCACCATACTTAGCGGCATAAGATACATTCTCTGACTCTGACGATTGAATTATGATAGGAACAAAAGGGTCTTCTTGACGAATAGCAGCACATAGCTTGATGCCTGCCAAGCCCTCTTTTTCGCCTTTTGCACTAAATGGAAAACGAACATCTGTGATAACTCCCAACATGTTGTTTTTATATCGTTCATAAATGCCTATTGCCTCTTCATAGGTACGAGCCAATACTATCTTAGGCCGACCTCTCATACGCAATGTACGTTGATGGGCATTGAGTGCTTCGGTTGAGAACTCTTGACTTTGTTTTAATACAAATTTATAGAGATTGGGTAGTATAGATGAATAAAAGCGAATACTATCTTCTACTAATAAAATGACTTGCACACCTATTTCATTTACGTCGTGCTCTAGATTCATCTTATCTTCTATCAACTTTATGATAGAAAGTAGCAAATCGGTATTTCCCAACCAGCAAAAAATATAATCAAATGCACTTAAATCTTCGTTAGAGATTCGTGCAGTAATGCCATGACTAAAAGGGGTTAGTATTACGATTGGAATATGTTCATAGCGACTTTTAATGTCACGCCCTATGTCGAACACATCATTATCACCCGTTCCGGGCATACAAATAATTAAATCGAACGGTAAGTTTTCTAATTGCATAATTGCCTCATCGGCTGTAGAAACTTGTGTAAAGCGAGGAGGGTAACGTAAAGATAGAGAGGTATATTCATTGAATAGTTTTTCATCGATTCTACCATCGTCCTCAAGCATAAATGCATCATAAGGGTTAGCAATAAGCAAAACATTGAAAATTCGATAAGGCATCAAGTTGGCAAACTGTGTATCCTTAAAATATAGCTGATTTAATTTGTATTTACTTAACATGAGTTTTTCATCATTTAAAAAGATTCAGAGACAAAAATCGACTTTTTAAATGGGAAATGCAAAAAAGAGTTAGGTTTTGTTGAGTTCTATTTTATGATTAATTCAGAAATACACAGTAAAAAGAAAAGAAAAATTCATTCAAAAAACTCTATTTATTTCAAAATAAACAGAATATAAAACCAGCAACAACCATTTATCAATAATACCACGTTGATGATGTTATAAAGAAATTTATTCGCTACTATTTAAAGCATAAAGTCTAAAGGTAAAACTAGAAAAGGCAAATTTTAAAATCAACAATAAGGGCATTTTTCTGAACTTAATAGAAATCATTGTCTATTTTTTTGGTTTATACTCGCTCTTTTTATAATTTTACCACGTTAAAAAAAATAACACTTATAATTTTCAAGAGTTAATGTGACGAGAAAGTTAAACGAAACTGTTACATCAAACTCTGACTTATAGTAGCAGGCAATTGTAATCGTTGCATTTAAATTAGTGCGTATAGTTATGCACTATAGTGAAGAGTACTATGCACCACAGTGCATGACTAAGCGCACAAGCTTCGCTAATAGTTTTATTGCGAGAATAGAACTACTTGAACAGCTTCGGAACAGGAACAATAATATTCTATTAAATAATCTAATGAAAAAAGTATCATTACTTATGATGAGTGGCCTAGTAATCATGTCTTGCGCCAACAAATCTCAGAAAATCAATTATCCTATGGCTGAAAAAGTAGATACAGTTGATGTATACTTTGGCACAGAAGTAGCTGACCCATATCGTTGGTTAGAAAATGACACAAGTGTAGCAACAGCATCTTGGGTAACTGCCCAAAATGAAGTAACTAATGCCTACTTAGATCAAATTCCATTCAGAAAACAGTTGTTAGACAGAATGACAACTTTGGCTAATTATGAAAAAATAGGTACTCCGTTCAAAAGAAACGGCAAATATTACTTTTATAAGAATGATGGCTTACAAAATCAAAGCGTTCTTTATACTCAAGATTCACTAAATAGCGAACCTGTTGTCTTCTTAGATCCTAATAAATTATCAACAGATGGGACAGTGGCCCTCACCGGATTGCGTTTTTCAAAAGATGGAAAGTATGCAGCATATACCATTTCACGTAGCGGTTCTGATTGGTCAGAAATCTACGTTATGGATGTAGCTAGTCGCCAACTATTAAACGACCACATACTCTGGTCTAAGTTTTCTGGTCCATCGTGGCAAGGAGATGGTTTTTACTATAGTGCCTATGATGCTCCTACTCAAGGAAAAGAGTTCTCTAATGTCAATGAGAATCATAAAGTCTATTATCATAAATTAGGAACCCCTCAATCAAGTGATGAACTTATATTCCAAAATCCAAAAGAGCCTAAGCGATTCTATTCAGCGGGAACTAGTCAAGATGAACGATTCATCTTTTTATATGAATCGGGAGCAGGTAGAGGAAATAATTTATTCATAAAAGAAGTGGGTAGCAAAAAGCCTTTCGAACAGCTGACTACCGATTTTAATTACCAATACTACCCTATCGAAGTAATTGGTGATAATATCTATATGCTTACCAACTATAATGCACCCAAAAATCGCATCATGGTGGCCAATGCAAAGAATCCTAAGCTTGAAAACTGGAAAGAGGTTATTCCAGAATCGGAATCTGTACTTTCTAATGCAGAGGTTATTGGTGGAAAACTCTTTCTAACCTATGATAAAGATGCCTCAAACCATGCTTATGTATATGATTTAAATGGCCAAAAGCTGCAAGAAGTTGAGCTTCCCTCTTTGGGGTCTGTAAGTTTCAGTGGAAATAAAGATGATGATGAATGTTTCTACAACTTTACCTCATTTACTGTTCCAGGAGTTACCTATAAATATGATATTAAAAATAATAAAAGCGAGTTCTATCGTGCACCAAAGGTTGAATTTAATCCTGAAGATTTTGTAACCGAACAAGTATTTTTCCCAAGCAAAGACAGTGTAATGATACCAATGTTCCTTACTTATAAGAAGGGATTAAAAAGAGATGGTAAAAACCCTGTCTTACTATATGGTTATGGTGGCTTTGGAGTTAGTCTAAACCCTAGCTTTAATACTTCGCGCATTCCATTCCTCGAAAATGGAGGTATTTATGCACTTGTGAACCTACGTGGCGGAAACGAGTACGGAGAAGAGTGGCACGTAGCAGGTACCAAAATGCAAAAACAGAATGTATTCAATGACTTTATTTCAGCAGCCGAATATCTTATTGATGATAAATATACTAACCCTAGCGAAATAGCAATCATGGGCGGATCGAATGGCGGACTATTAGTTGGCGCTACAATGACTCAACGTCCCGATCTTTTCCAAGTAGCTATTCCTCAAGTGGGAGTAATGGATATGCTTCGTTATCACAAATTTACCATCGGATGGAACTGGGCAAGTGATTATGGAACCAGCGAAGATAGTCCTGAGATGTTTGAATACCTAAAAGCATACTCACCACTTCATAATTTAAAAAGTGGTACTAAATATCCGGCTACTATGGTTACTACTGCCGATCATGACGACCGAGTAGTACCAGCACACTCATTTAAGTTTGCAGCTACACTTCAAGAAGCAAATGATGGTACTAACCCTACTTTAATACGCATTGACAGTAAAGCAGGACATGGAGCTGGAAAACCAATAAGCAAAGTTCTAGAAGAACAAGCTGATATTTATAGCTTCATCATGTATAACTTAGGTATGAACCTTCAGAATAAGTAAAGTATTAGCTATAATTTTTAATCAAAAGCACATCATTCATTGTTATATATAGACAATGAATGATGTGCTTTTTTTATGCACAACTATCATTTTATTATTATTTGTCGAAAATTTAAGCATAAAAAAGATGCAATATCAAAAATAACACTATATTTGCACGTGTGATAGCTGACATTTTATCATAAACAACCTTTTAATACGTAATATCATGAATATTCAGAAAATCATGTCCTCATTAGAGGCAAAACATCCCGGAGAATCTGAGTATCTCCAAGCAGTAAAAGAAGTACTTCTTTCTATTGAAGATATATACAATCAACATCCAGAATTTGAAAAAGCTAAGATTATAGAGCGATTGGTTGAACCAGATCGTATCTTCACATTCCGTGTTACCTGGGTTGACGATAAAGGAGAAGTGCAAACAAACATTGGATATCGCGTTCAATTTAATAATGCAATTGGCCCATACAAAGGTGGTATTCGCTTCCACGCTTCAGTAAATCTATCAATATTAAAATTCCTAGGATTTGAGCAAACCTTTAAAAATGCTCTTACTACATTGCCTATGGGTGGTGGCAAGGGTGGATCAGACTTCTCTCCACGTGGCAAAAGTGATGCTGAAGTAATGCGTTTCTGTCAAGCATTTATGCTAGAGCTTTGGCGCCATATAGGGCCAGACATGGATGTTCCGGCTGGTGATATTGGCGTAGGTGGACGTGAAGTTGGTTATATGTATGGAATGTACAAGAAACTAACTCGCGAAGTTACAGGCACCATGACAGGAAAAGGCTTGGAGTTTGGTGGATCACTAATACGTCCCGAAGCAACTGGATTTGGAGGGCTCTATTTTGTAAACGATATGCTCAAAAGTAAAGGCATAGATATTAAAGATAAGACAGTAGCTATATCAGGGTTTGGTAATGTAGCTTGGGGCGCAGCTTCAAAAGCTACCGAACTAGGAGCTAAGGTTGTCACTATATCAGGACCTGATGGATATATTTACGATCCAGATGGCATCAGCGGAGAGAAAATAGACTATATGCTCGAACTACGTGCTACGGGCAATGATATTGTTGAACCTTATGTTGAAGAATATCCAAATGCAAAATTCTTTGCAGGAAAACGTCCTTGGGAAGTTAAAGTCGACATAGCACTACCATGCGCTACTCAAAACGAGTTGGATGGTGATGACGCTAAAGAGTTGATAAAAAATAAAGTCTTATGTGTTGGAGAAATCTCAAACATGGGATGTACCCCCGAAGCAATTGACCTATTCATTGAGAATAAAATCATGTATGCTCCAGGCAAAGCTGTTAATGCCGGTGGCGTAGCAACATCTGGGCTGGAAATGACCCAAAATGCAATGCACATCACTTGGACTGCTTCTGAAGTAGACAAAAAGCTTCATGAAATCATGCATGGCATTCATGAACAGTGTATAAAATATGGAACTGAGTCTGATGGTTATGTGAACTATGTAAAAGGAGCAAATATTGCTGGATTTATGAAAGTAGCTCATGCCATGATGGCTCAAGGAATCATCTAAAAAGAACTATTATACAATCGGCAAAATGCAGTTAAGATAAATAAATAATTTGTTAAGCTAAATGGTAAAATACTTAATTGCAAATTGTTAGATAATAAGTAAGATAGACTTTGTTTAGTTGTATTTGTATTTGTGGTTAGCGCTACCGACGTCTGTGATAGAATATCGGTAGCGCACTTTTTTTTAGTAAAAGGTTTCATTTTCAACGAAAATCAGTTTACCTTTGCCGCCCAAAACCAAAATATTACAAATAGAATGGTACAACCTGAATTAAAAAGACGTCGCGACAAAATTCGTTGGCTGATGGATCAACAAAATATCGATGCGGCACTTATCGCTTGTAATGTCAACCTGCTTTATACTTATGGAGAGATAATTAGTGGATATCTATATCTTCCACTTCATGCTCCTGCTCGCATATTTGTGAAGCGTCCCAATCATATCAAAGGTGAGTTTGTATATAGCATCCGTAAACCAGAGCAAATTATTGAGATTCTGCAAGAAGAAGGATTGCCTCTACCTCAAAAGCTTATGTTAGAAGGCGACGAACTTTCTTATACCGAATATACTCGTTTAGCCCATATGTTTCCTGAAGCGGAAATCGTAAATGGTACTCCCATCATCAGACAAGCAAGAAGCATAAAAACTTCTCTCGAAGTAGAAATGTTTCGTCGTTCGGGCATTGCGCACACCAAAGCTTATCAACAAATCCCATCGGTTTATCGCCCCGGCATGACTGATAGAGAGTTGTCTATTGAGATAGAGCGACTAATGAGATTGGAGGGAGGCTTAGGCATATTTAGAGTATTCGGACAAAGCATGGAAATTTTTATGGGAAGTGTATTGGCTGGCGATAATGCAGCTTACCCATCTCCTTTCGATTTTGCTTTGGGTGGAGAAGGAGACCCCACGATACCAGTAGGAGCTAATGGAACGTTACTCAAAGAGGGCTATAGCGTGATGGTCGATATGGGAGGAAACTTCAATGGATACATGGGCGATATGAGTCGTGTTTTCTCTATCGGAAAACTTTCTGATGAAGCCTATGCTGCACATCAAGTTTGCTTGGATATTCAGAATGAAGTTATCAACTTGGCAAAACCTGGAGCTGTTTGCGAAGATCTTTATAATGTAGCCATTGAAATGGTGAAAAAAAGTGGATTCGACGATCGCTTTATGGGTATTCATCAACAGGCTCGTTTTATTGGACATGGCATCGGACTAGAAATTAATGAAATGCCGGTGATTGCTCCACGTATGAAACAAGAGTTAGAACCTGGAATGGTATTTGCGCTCGAACCTAAAATAGTAATACCGGGCGTAGGACCTGTTGGTATCGAAAACTCATGGGCAGTAACCGTTGATGGCATTGAAAAGTTAACTAATTGCGAAGAGGAAATCATTGAATTAGGATAATAATCTGCATACATTAATGATTAAATTCATTTGAAAAAAAAAGCAATGGGGTATCTCTATTTTCGAAATACCCCATTGCTTTTTTGCTAAGATAGAATTATTCAGAATAAACTGATATGATACAACAGATAGAAAATTATTTGCTTCTAGAGCTACTAAAATGGATAGACATTAGAAGTTTTTAAATTTTCTTCAAGCCCATTTTATTGGCTTTTTTAATCATATACTCATATGCCGCTTCATATTCATTAGGAATTACACCATCTAAAATTGCATCTTTTATCATACTTTTTAATGTTCCTACTTCTCGGCAAGGTTCAAGTCCGAAAATTTCCATAATTTCTTCTCCACTCACGGGAGGCTGAAAGTTACGAACCCTATCTTTCTCTTCAATATCTTTCAATTTTTGACGCACTAAAGCGAAGTTATTTAAGAAACGTTGCTTACGCTCCATATTCTTCGAGGTGATATCGGCTTCACACAGAGTCATCAAATCATCAATCTCATCACCAGCTTCAAAGAGTAAGCGACGCACTGCCGAATCGGTAACAATATCATCTGCAATTACAATAGGACGCATATGAAGCCCTACCATTTTTTGAACAAACTTCATTTTCTCATTCATAGGAAGCTTCATGTTCCTGAAGATATTTGGAACCATTCTTTCACCAATAAAATTATGATTATGAAAGGTCCATCCAGCTTTTGGCTCCCAGCGTTTAGTCGTTGGTTTTCCAATATCATGCAAGAGAGCCGACCAGCGAAGCCATAAGTTATCCGTTTTTTTACTTATATTATCTAATACTTCAAGTGTATGATAGAAATTATCTTTGTGAGCTCTTCCGTTTCGAGTTTCTATTCCAAGCATTGCAGCCAATTCTGGGAATATAATTTCTAACAACCCACTTCTTTCTAAATCAATAAATCCTTTTGAAGGTATTGGAGACAGTATTATTTTGTTTAGTTCTTCAGCAATTCGTTCGCCCGAAATGATTTTAATTCGTTCTCGATTACGACAAAGCGATTCGAATGTATCATCATCGATATAGAAGTTTAGCTGTGTAGCAAACCGGATACAACGCATCATTCTTAAGGGGTCATCACTGAAGGTGATATCGGGATCTAATGGAGTGCGTATTGTTTTTTCTTTTAAGTCATTAATACCGTTAAAAGGGTCGACTAGTTCTCCAAATCGACTTTTATTTAGACATACCGCCATAGCATTAATGGTAAAATCACGTCGATTCTGATCATCTTCAAGCGTACCATCTTCAACAATAGGCTTACGAGAGTCTCGCTGATACGACTCTTTACGAGCACCTACAAATTCAACCTCGGTACCTCTATACTTCACTTGTGCTGTACCAAAGTTTTTAAATACAGACACATGAGCACCTTTACCTAACTTTCGTCCAAGAGCTTGTGCCATCTCAATGCCACTTCCCACAACTACCACATCAATGTCTTTTGAAGGGCGTTGCAGAAACAAATCACGCACATAACCACCTACAACATAGCACTCTAACCCTAAATCATCGGCAGTTTCTGCTATCTGCGTAAATATCTTATCGCTAAATTTCTCTATTAATTCTTCGCGAGTTAATTCTATCATATCATTTTCCTTTAAAAAAGCCAATCAACCTAGTCATATATATGTTCTTATAGGCAAGTCGGTATTATTCTTACTCATGCAGACTTACCTTTACTCTATATTAATTGACTTTAAGATTACAAAGGTACAATTTTTACAGCTTCACTTTCAATATGTCTATCCAATTTTATAGTATATTTGTTCCTTCATACTAACAATTGATAGATTAATTATGAGAAAATTACCTCTTGTAGGAGCATGTGTCATGGGGCTGATACTCACATCATGCGGTGAAAATATAGAGCAAAAAGCTACAGAAAGACTAAACTCTGCCCAACAAGCATTTGTAAGTGGCGATTATAATGAGGCTAAACTACAAATAGACAGCATTAAGATTTTATATCCTAAAGCATTTGAAGCTCGTAAGGAGGGAATAAAACTAATGCAACAGGTTGAGCTAAAAGAACAAAGAGAAAGTTTAGTTTATTTAGATAGCATGCTCAGCGTAAAAACAGAAGAATTTGACAGTATGAAAAGCAAATTCGTGCTCGAGAAAAATGCAGAATACCAAAAGGTTGGTAACTACTTTTGGCCAACTCAAACAGTTGAGAATAGTCTACATCGTAGTTTCTTACGTTTTCAGGTAAATGAACAAGGAATAATGAGCATGACTTCGATATACTGTGGACCTAGCTTCATTCATCATCTAGCTGTTAAAGTTACAGCACCTGATGGTACATTTGCTGAAACTCCGGCTTCAAGAGATAGTTACGAAACAACAGACTTAAATGAAAAGATTGAAAAGGCTGATTATAAAATGGGAGAAGATGGCAACGTCATGGGATTTCTATATTTGAATCGGGATAAGAAAATCAAAGTAGAGTATTTGGGAGGAAAGAAATATAACTTTCAGATGACAGGAGCTGACTTAACAGCTTTGACCAACCTGTATGAGCTATCTCAAGTATTGTCTGCTATTACTCAAATAAAGAAAGAGCAGGAAGAAGCTAACTTAAAAATTCAGTTTATCGAGAAAAAGATTGCAGAGAAAGAAAGTAAATCTGAATAGTCATACCTAAATAGACCTCACCGCAAAACAGCTGAGGTCTATTTTTCATTAAAGCCATTTTCTTACTAATAGTTCAGTCTTATCCCATAAGGTTGATTTTTGTTTATGAAATTTATATTTAGCTGATAATTTCTTGATGCGGCTACTTGCACTAAATGTGCCTGTTTTTTTTTCATTTATAGGTGATAACAGCAACTGTATGGCAGTATCAGCACCTTGACGAGGTGTGCGGATGAATGGCCGAAAGAATAAATCGGTCAATGGATCGAACCAAGCCTTCATCGTTATTATAGGAGTCGACACAATTCCGGGATCTGCAGCATTTACTGTTATTCCTTTTTCATTAAGTCGCTCTGCTAGCTCTAAAGTAAATAACAATAAAGCCAGCTTCGTGTTACTATAAATAGGTATTCTCCAGAATCTGCCTCTCCTGCCACGTTCAAAAAAACAAGAAAAATCAATCTTTCCGATAGCATAGGTGCACGATACCATATTTACAATTCGACTACCGGAAGTCATCATTGGAAGTAGTTTACGTGTCAATAGATAAGGTGCCAAGTAGTTGACACTAACTGTACGTTCCACTCCATCTTTAGTAACAGAAAGATGAGTCTCAAGTGTTCCGGCATTATTCATCAGTAGAGCTATTGGGATGTGTTTCTCCAATATTTTATTTGCCACATCAGAAACAGACTGCATAGACGAGAAGTCTGCTTGAAGAACTTCAATATTAGAATTTCCTGTAGATTCTACAAGTTGATTTTTAACTCGCTCACCTTTTTCGGTAGTATAACATATCATAATGATTGAATAACCCGCTATTGCTACTTCTCGGGTAATTTCTCTACCCATTCCGCCATCTGCACCCGTTATAACCGCAAGATTTTGTTTCATCATCATACCTTATATCTCTTTTTCTAATTCATCGATCTCGCGTTGAAGACAATGTGGCAAAGTCTCATTTTTCAAATGTTGATGACAAGCCATCTCAATAGTATACATTCTTCCGATGCAGTAGTTACTATGCTTACACGAACAGCGGGCACTTTCTTCTTCACGCATGCGATTCACAAAACCCGGTTCGTTTAAAAGGGCACGCCCCATTTGTATCGCATCAAAACCATCATTAAGTACCTCATCAATTTTGGCACGAGATATTAACCCACCAACATATACTAGCTTAGCTTCAGGAAACTCTCTTCTGAACTTCAACGCATCTTCTAAGAAGTAAGCTTCTTGAAAAGGAACTGAAGGTATCATTATTCGTCCGGCCATCTTTACACCTAGTTTCAACCACCAACAGTTCATATAATGAGTGAGTGTACGAATTGGCATTGCTCCCCTCATGACATACATGGGTGCTTTACTTACAAATCCACCACTCAACACAAGAGCATGCACACCCAAACTAAGTAGTTTTCGAGCAACTTGCAACGATTCATCAATTTCCATTCCACCTTTAAAACCATCTCGCATATTCATTTTCACAAAAACAGCAATATCGGTCCCTGCCGCTTTCATCACCTCAGTCATGACCATTTCCATAAAACGCATCCTATTTTCGAGCGTTCCTCCATATTCATCTTTACGTTTATTGGTATATGGTGATAAAAACTGACTAATCAAATAACCATGTCCGGCATGAATTTCGACAGCATCAAAACCTGCTTGACGAGCTAGATTAACAGCATTAGCATAAGCTTTGGCCATTGCGGGCAACTCCTCTTTTTTCATTCCGCGTACCCATGTAGGCGAATAAATATTAAGACCGGTAGAGGCTGATATTGGAGTAACTCCGCAAATGCTTTTGTGCGACATGTTTCCACAGTGACCAATCTGAATACTAGCAGCTGCACCTTCATGATGAATGGCATTGGTTATTTTGCGTAAACCTGGAATTATCTCTGGACGCATCCAAAGTTGCCGTTCAAACGACAACCCACTCTGTGTAACCGAAGCGTAAGCAATAGTAGTCATGCCAACTCCACCGGCAGCTACTGATTGATGATAATCAAATAGCATTTGAGAGGGAGCATTCCCCGGACACATGCTTTCAAACGCTGCCGAACGAATAGTTCGATTACGAAGCGTTAACGGCCCTATTGTAATGGGAGAAAATAATATTGATTCTTTCATCACCGTTTATATTATGTAGTTTTATCGATTATAAGTTTAGTAGATATAAGGAAAAATACGTTTCCGATTACCCACCTTTTTACCAAACTCTTGTTTGTAGCAATGCCATATTGCGTTAGCACGAGGAACCAAATTGGCAAAAGTCCACCACAAGAATACCGTACCCGATAAGGACCAAGTCAAAACAGCCCACCCAGTCCACTCTATAATTTCACCTAAATAGTTGGCTGACGTAACGTATTTATATAGTCCTTGTTGAGGCAAATAATGCTTCTTATCACCCGGTTTGCGTAGATGACGAATCACACTATCCGACTGGATGTTAATAATCATCCCCGTAAAGAAAAGAATAGTTCCAATGATAAATTGTGGAGTATAGAACCACTCTGGTAAATACATATATTCGGGAGAGAGGTAAAAGATCCAACATCCTTGCATGTACCCATTCAATACATTAAAAAGAACTCCCATAAGCATAATAGCGATTGGCATTTTACTATTGCCATTCATTAAAAAAGGAAAGATAAAGGAGCGCTGAAAATAGTGAATCTGAAAAAAAAGAAAGAAGACAAATACAACCGGCATAAATCGTCGATCAGATTGATACCACAACAATAACATCACGATAAAAACCGGAGATTCCATCAATATCCAGGCTAATCGATTATTTATGGCAACTCCCCAGGAGGAAGTACGAAAAATACCATATCCTGCCTTTACAAAATAGAGGGCTACAAATACAATTAAGGCAATTAGACTCATTAGTCCGAGAAAAAGATTGAAATCGTGTAAATCCATACCTATTAGTTTGATAATCACGTCAAAATTAAACAAAACAAAAATCAATACCAACGTTTATTTCTGAAAATTTTAAAATAGTTTAATTGACTAATTACATTACTCCAATGCTAAAATCAACCTTCTTAAAAACAAATAGCCCTTCAAAATCTAAAAAGAAATATCATAGCAATAGCTAAAACATCTCTACCAAATTGAAAGCACAGACTTATTTTGAAATAACATTTCTAGTAAAACAAATCAATAGGGTTTGCCTATTTACATTTAACAAGCATCTCTCTAAAACTCTATTTTAGACCTAAATAAAAAGTAAAAATATCCAACTAGAAATTCTACGGTATATAGCCTAAAAATCTATTATTTGGCATCCAAAAGCTTCAAAAGGAAGCAAAGCATTTTTCCACAAAGCTCATTATCAACGTATTAAACATACAAAATGTACAAAAAATTCCATAGGAACTTTTGACCCAAAACATAGGAACTTTTGGGTGAAAACATAGTAACTTTTGCATCAAAACTTACTATGTTTTCACTCATTACTTACTATGAAATTTTTAGGCCTTAGTATCTAATGAAAAAACATAACAGAGTTGTTTATCCATTATTGATACGTTCTATAACATCGTGAGTAAACTCTGTAGTAGAAACCGGAATGCCACGAGGCATATATCGTGCCAAATCAAATGGTGCACGTGCGTCTTCAAAACAATGTTCTAGCGATCGCGTTATCAAATCGGCAGCCTCTTGCCAACCCATATAGGATAACATCATTGCCGCCGACAAAGTAATAGAGCAAGGGTTAGCTATATTCTTTCCAGCAAGACTAGTCAAAGCACCGTGTGTAGCTTGAAATACAGCTTTGCCTGTTGTATAGTTTATATTAGCTTCGGGGACAATAGCAGCACCACCTATCATTGCAGCTAGTTGATTGGCTATTAATTCGCCAGTAAGACTCATCGCCACAACCAACGAGTACTCTTCGGGACAGAATAGTGAATTTTGCATGAATGTATCTACCGAACACTCTTTAACAATCAACCGTTTTGAAACAATGGCATCAGCAAACTCACTTTTCATAAGTTCATATCCCCAGTTTCTAAAACTTCCCTCAGTGTATGGCAATGTATTGCTTTTATGTACCAAAGTTACAGAGGGCATATTATTATCCAATGCATATTGACAAGCATCTTTAACAAGCTGTCTAATACTATCTTTAGAAACATATTTAATGCCCAAGGCCACATTTTCAGTATTTTGCAATGATGTAACCCCCATCTCATCTTTCAAAAACTCACATATTTTATTGGTTTGGGCAGTACTAGCCTCCCACTCTATGCCACTAAAAGTATCTTCTGCACTCTTGCGAAATACAGTAATATTAACCTTTTCGGGAGCTATAATAGGAGCAGTTACTCCAATGTACCATCGTATAGGTCTTACACATTCAGTCAAATTGAGTAGCTGGCAAAAATGTTCATTCAAGTAGCGTGCATCGTCACTTACTAAAGTATCAATAGGCCCTTTAATACCTACCATGCACTGATCAAACTTTTCAAGAGTTTCAACCGGCAACCAACTACCTGTTTGTTTAAAAGCATTTTCACCTGCCAGTACCTCTTTCCATTTAATCTGGCGTTTAGTACCATATACTTTGCGTATGGCAGTATCCACAATTTTCATCATAGCAGGTATTATCTCTTTTCCCACCCCATCGCCAGTAATGTAAGGAATGACAGGTTGATCGGGAACAATCAATTCACCTTCTGTTCCTTTTGTAATTCTATTCATAATTTTCGGGCATTTAAAGCAGATCCTGCACGAAACCATGATATCTGCTGTTTATTATACGTATGTTTCACTTCAACTATTTCTTTTTTCCCATCTTGATGACAAAGCTCCACTTGTAGGTTTATCCCAGGTGTCAAATCTGTCAGACCGATGATAGAGATTAAATCATGCTCTTGAATACAATCATAATCTTCATCATTAACAAATATCAGTGGCAAAATGCCTTGTTTTTTCAAATTATTTTCATGCGTATGTGCAAAACTTTTAGCAAGTATCGCCCTTACGTTTAGAAAACGAGGTTCTAGCACCGCATGTTCACAATTTGATCCATATCCATACTCCTCTTCAGCAACAATAATTGAGTTTATCTGATTAGACTTATACATCTTAGCTACTGAAGATACTTTATCATAATCATTAGTCAACCGGTTCCATACTTTATTCATTCTGCCATTGAAAGCATTAAAAGCCCCCATTAAAAAGTTATCTGAAATGTTTTCTAGATGACCACGAAACTTTAGCCATGGTCCGGGAACTGAGATTTGATCGGTAGAGCATTTTCCTTTTATCTTTATCAACAAAGCCATATCAACTAAATCGTTGCCATCCCAAGCTTCAAAAGGTTGCAAGTATTGAAGTTTATCCGATTGAGAGTCAATTTTAATTTCTGATTTTGTTGTAGCCGGTGCGATGTAATTATCAACATCCATAATAAAACCATATTCAGGAAGATCATCTCCTGAGGGTTCGCCCAATTTCACCTTTTCACCATCATAAGTTAACAATCTATCTTTTAATGGATTAAAGCATAAATCGCCAGCAATAGTTAGTGCTGTTACAATGTCGGGAGAAGCCACAAAAATAAAGGTATTAGGATTGCCGTCAGCACGTTTCGAGAAGTTGCGATTAAATGAAGTTACTATCGAGTTTTTCTTTGAAGGATCATCTATAATTCTACTCCATTGACCAATGCAGGGGCCACACGCATTGGCCATTATTTTTCCACCTACTTGACGAAAGATTGTCATCATTCCATCTCGCTCGGCAGTAGCATTTATTTGCTCACTACCTGGGATAATAATTAGTTGAGAAGAAATAGGGAGATCTCTTTCGATAGCTTGTCTGATGACAGAAGCTGCTCGACTCAAGTCTTCATAAGAAGAGTTTGTGCAAGAACCTACTAGTCCTACATCTACTTTACGCGGATAACCATTTAGTAATACTTTCTCTGCAAATTCAGAAATAGGAGTGGCCACTTCGGGAGATAAAGGTCCATTTATATAAGGTTCTAGTTCTGTTAAGTTAATCTCTATAACAACGTCATAATATTCAGAGGGCGACTGCAACACTTCCATATCGGCACAGAGCTCATGAGCAACAGCATTGGCCCAGCTAGCAACCTCAGCCCGTTGAGTGGCAGATAAGTAATCGGACATTCTTTCATCGTATGGAAATATAGAAGCCATTGCCCCCATCTCAGCACTCATATTGCATATAGTAGCTTTTCCGGTAGCTGATATAGAGGAAGTCCCCTCGCCAAAGTATTCAATTATCGCATTAGCTCCACCGTTTACAGTAAGTATCCCCACCAGTTTTAAAATAATATCTTTAGGGCTGACCCATCCATTGAGGTGACCGGTTAGGTGAATTCCTATCAACTTGGGAACTTTAAGTTCAATACCTACCCCACTTATTAGCTCAACCGCATCCGTACCGCTTATTCCAATTCCCATCATTCCCAATCCACCAGCATTGGGGGTATGCGAATCTGTCCCCATCACCATTCCTCCGGGAAAAGCATATTTTTCTAAAACAACTTGATGAATAGTTCCAGCTCCAGGCTTCCAAAAATCAATGCCATAGTTTGAGGAGGCATCGCGAAGAAATTTATACATTTCTTCGTTTTTCACATTTGCAGTTTCTAAATCAGCTTTTGCTCCTTGATGTGCTTTAATTAAATGATCGCAATGCATCGAAGTAGGTATCGAAACTTTGTCAAGCCCTGCGTTCATAAATTGGAGCAAGGCCATTTGTGCTGAAATATCTTGCATAGCAACTCTATCTGGAGTAAATTCAGCATATTCACCTATCTTCCCATAAGATTCTAAAGTCGGAAAAGAATAAAGATGTGTATAAAGAATCTTCTCGGTGAAGGTTAGTGGATGTTGCAACAAAGTATTGCGCACTAGCGCCACTCTATCTTCGTAGCTTTCATAAAAGCTCTTTATCATATCTTGATCATGAACCATATTCTTTTATTTTAAAAACCATAGAAATTATAATTAGCATCTAATTCTGAGTGATTAAAAACACAAAGTGCTTACTCTATAAACAAGAAAAAGAAAATAAAGGTTTAACAAATTGTAATAAATGGCCAAATTAGAAATCTCTATTGTAATTTTGCTTGATCGCTAAATAAATACTCCATTTGAATAAGAAAAAGAATGAATAATAAAATAATATCTTCCTCCGCTGTAATCAAAGAGCTAGAGCAACAGAAACAGTTATTACAAATGGAGTATAATTATGAGAAAGAGGAATTTTGCAAACAGGCTGAAGCTATAGGCATTGCCCGAAAAGTAAAAAAAGGAATCTGTTGGTATCCTATAACGTTAGGAAGAAGTTATTACAACTCACTAAACCAATTAGTCATCGAAGTAACCCGTTCGTCAGATACTGATATTAATCATTCATTCGAGTTTGGACGATCAATCCGATTCTTCCAAGAAAACTATGATGGTACTTTATCATATTTTAACTTTGCAGCAACAGTAAGTTATGCAGACGATAATAGAATGGTCGTATCGGTTCCTTCATCGCAAGTTATTGCAGAATTAAATACGAAAGAGCGATTAGGGATTCAGCTATTTTTTGACGAAACTTCTTATAAAAATATGTTTGAAGCTCTTTCAAGCGTTATTCAAGCCAAGGATAATAGGTTAGCAGAACTACGAGATATTTTTCTAGGCAATATACCGGTACATTTTAGAGAGTTGCACCCTATGCGCTTTCCTTGGCTCAATACAAGCCAAGAGGAAGCTGTCAATAAAACACTTTGTGCCAAAGATGTGGCTATTATTCATGGTCCTCCGGGAACCGGCAAAACGACAACTTTGGTTGAGTCGATTTATGAAACACTCCATCGTGAGAGTCAGGTATTAGTTTGCGCACAAAGCAACACTGCTGTTGATTGGATTTCAGAAAAGTTAGTGGACCGTGGTGTTCCGGTTTTGCGAATAGGAAACCCCAGCCGTGTTAATGATAAAATGCTTTCATTTACTTATGAACGTCAATTCGAGAATCATGCAGCTTATAGTGAACTTTGGAGTATCCGAAAGGCCATCCGTGACACTCAAAGTGCAATGCGCGGCAAGAGCCACTCTGACAAAGAAAAAGCGCACAACCGGCTGAACAACTTGCGCAGTAGGGCTACCGAATTGGAGATACGAATCAATGAAGATCTATTTGCCAACGCACGTGTAGTAGCCTCAACTTTGGTGAGTAGTAATCATCGCATATTGATGGGACATCATTTTTCGACTCTCTTTATTGACGAAGCTGCTCAAGCACTCGAAGCCGCTTGTTGGATAGCCATTCGAAAAGCAAACCGAGTAATCTTTGCAGGAGACCATTGCCAGTTGCCTCCTACCATAAAGTGCATAGAGGCATTGCATGAAGGTTTGGGCAATACCCTTATGGAGAAAGTTAGTAAACGAAAACCCTTAGCAGTGTCTCTGCTTACTACCCAATACAGGATGCACGAAGACATTATGCGATTCTCGTCAGCCTGGTTCTACCAAAATCAACTAGAATCGGCCCCAGAAGTACGCTATCGTGGCATTCTCGATTATGACATTCCCATCAGTTGGATTGATACCACCGACCTAGATTTTAATGAAGAGTACCTAAATGATACTGCGGGAAGAATCAATAAGCAAGAAGCTGAACATCTACTAGAACAGTTAGAGAAGTATATAGTAAAGATTGGTCACGAACGAATCATAGAAGAACGTATCGACTTTGGAGTAATTTCGCCCTACAAGGCTCAAGTACAATATATCCGTTCGCTATTAAGAAAAAGCAGTTTCTTTAAGCCCTATAAGAAAATGATTACAGTGAACACTGTAGATGGTTTTCAAGGGCAAGAGAAAGATGTTATTTTCATCAGCTTAGTTCGTGCTAACGACAAGGGGAACATTGGTTTCTTAAATGATTTGAGACGTATGAATGTTGCCATCACGCGTGCTCGAATGAAACTGGTTATTTTAGGAAATGCAGCAACTTTAAAGAAGCATAATTTCTACAACGAACTAATCAGCTACATCGACGAACTCAACAACTAAAAACAAAGTTCCCTCTGAAATCTTTAGATTTCAGAGGGAACCAGACATTTTGAAAAATACAATTTATTTCAATTAATTGTTTTCAGGACGAAGTTTACGTACTGTGACAGCTGTTTGCCACATTTCGCTTTCGCGCAATTGGCGAAGTTCTTCTTCTAACTTCTCACGATAGTCAGTTTTAGAGTTGCTATCAATAGAGATTTGAGCTTCATTTCCTGTTTTTACGCTATCATACAATTGGTTCATTACCGGTTTGATAGCATCGTGGAAAGGACCCATCCAGTCTAAAGCACCACGTTGAGCAGTAGTAGAACAGTTAGCATACATCCAGTCCATACCATTTTTAGCAAACAAAGGCATTAACGATTGAGTCAACTCTTCTACAGTTTCATTGAAAGCTTCGGATGGAGTATGACCGTTTTCACGTAACACTTCGTATTGAGCTAACAACAATCCTTGAATAGCACCCATCAAAGATCCACGTTCGCCTGTCAAGTCAGAATAAACCTCACGTTTGAATGTAGTTTCGAATAAATAACCTGAGCCAACACCAATACCCAAAGCAACACATCTTTCCCATGCTTTACCAGTAGCATCTTGATAGATAGCAAACGAAGAGTTCAAACCTCTACCTTCTAAGAACATAGTACGCAATGAAGTACCAGAACCTTTAGGAGCAACCAAAATTACATCAACATCTTTTGGAGGGATAATACCAGTACGCTCATTATAAGTCACAGCAAATCCATGAGAGAAATACAATGCTTTACCTGGAGTAAGATGTTTTTTCACTGTAGGCCATACTTCGATTTGAGCAGCGTCAGATAGCAAATACTGAATAATAGTACCACGTTCGCAAGCTTCTTCAATTTCGAATAGTGTTTCACCCGGTACCCAACCATCTGCAACAGCTTTATCCCAAGTTTTTCCACCTTTACGTTGGCCTACAATCACATTGAAGCCATTGTCACGAAGATTTAAAGATTGTCCAGGACCTTGCACACCATATCCGATTACAGCAATAGTTTCATTTTTCAATACTTCACGAGCTTTTTCCAATGGAAATTCTTCACGTGTTACAACGTTTTCAGTAACACCACCAAAATTCATTTGTGCCATTTGTTCTTAATTTATTAATGGTAGACAAGCCACCCAGTTATTAGTTAATTTATTTTTTTAATTCAAAGATTACTTTCGAACGGCAAACAGTTTCTTCACCATTCTTTTTTATTTCAATATGAAACTCATTCGGATTAACTTCGTCAACAAAGAATGATAACTCATCGCCATAATAACTTTCGGCTACATAAGCCATCTCAAATCTTTTGATTCGTTTTTCCTTATAAGTGTCAATAGAAAATAGATCTAAAAGATGTTCAATATATCGTATGCTATTGAAGTGTCCGTTGACATCAATATCACTGTATTTTGCTTTGTAGGTAGCTACACATTCGGTGCTTGCTACTTTTATGCGCGATGGCTTATCTATGGGACAAGGTTCATCGCATACATAATCTATTATAGCCCCTCCATGCAGTAGGAGTAAATCGGCTGGTTTGCGGGTATCCAAATCAATCATTGCCCATACAGATCGAGCATATCCTATCTTCTTGCCATCTTTATCGATAATGGCAAAATTACGATCGGTAAAAAGTCTGTATACATTTTCAACCCAAGTATTGATGGTGAATTCTTCGTATTGATTAGGCATTTCCTCCAGTTCAATAGCCAATCTAGAGAGCACCCACGTATAGTTATTATTGTTTAACGAAGCTATACCAAAACCGCGATCGGTTGCATGAAAACCGGCACAGTTCAATAAATGGTTACCCAAAACCCCCATAGTCAGTTTACCGGTAAAATCAACATGAAACGGTTCGGCTATGAATTTATAAGATCCTATTTTACTTGTTTCCGACATTATTCTATTTTTTTACTAGCATTATATCTTGCTTCTCGATCGGCAAGAAATTCATTTACTCTTTCAAAGCAACTTGTGGTTATGGCCACACGTCCTGAGCGTACAAACTGCAACACACACCCCAATGCACAGAGTTCATTATACAATGAAGTGATGTCTTCGCTATTTCCGTTTTTCTCGACAATGGCAAAAACCGGGTTTACTTCAACAATGCGTGCATTATATTTTCGAATCACCTTAGATGCTTCGGGAGTATTTTGAAACTCAGGAGTAGCCACTTTGTATAAAGCTATCTCATGAAAATAGATTTCATCATCAACAAAATAGTGCGCTTGAAGAACATCTATTTTCTTTTCAATCTGCTTTACTACCTTTTCTATCGTGTCCTTATCTGTCCATACAGTTATGGTATATTTATGTACACCACTTATAGAAGAAGCCGACACATTGAGGCTTTCAATGTTAATTTGTCTTCGGGTGAAAACTGCGGTTACTTGATTGAGCAAACCGGCAATATTTTCAGAATGAACGATTAGCGTATATAATGTTTTTTCACTCATAATTTCATTTCGGTTTATTAGCACTCCAAAAGCATCTGATTAACTGAACCTCCCGGAGGTGTCATTGGCATCACATTTCCTTCTTCGATGACACATGCCTCTAAAAGAAATGGTCCATCGGTTCTCAACATCTCATCAATAGCTACAATAAGCTCTTCTCTAGTGCTTACTCGAGCCGAAGCTATTTCGTATGCCGAAGCTATTTTCATATAATCGGGGTTCAACATTGGAGTAAAGGAGTATTTACGATTGAAAAACATAGCCTGCCATTGACGAACGTTTCCTAAGAAGTTATTGTTCAAAACAATGATTTTGACCGGTGCTTTTTGCTCCATAATGGTTCCAAGTTCTTGTATATTCATCTGCAGCCCTCCATCGCCCATAAACACACAAACGGTGCGGTCGGGACGTCCAAAGGTAGCACCAATGGCAGCAGGAAGTCCGAATCCCATTGTCCCTAATCCTCCGGAGGTAATGATGCTACGGTCTTTACTATATTTAAAATAGCGAGCCGACATCATTTGATTTTGTCCTACATCGGTCACCAATATAGCTTCATTATTAGTAGCTTCGCTAACTGCTCTCACCACTTCTCCCATAGATAAAGTATCGGATAATGGGTTAAGTTCGGGGTTAATAACCTTTTCAAACTCAAGCTCTTCATAAGTTTTAAAGCTATCGAGCCATTCGGTATGTTTATTAGGTTTCAATAATTTAGTAACCTCAGCCAAAGTTTGTTTGCAGTCGCCCAATACTGGTATATCAACTTTTACATTTTTATCAATTTCGGCCGGATCTATATCAAAATGTATCACTTTAGCTTGTGGTGCATAGGTAGATAGATTGCCGGTCACGCGGTCATCAAAACGCATTCCCACAGCGATAAGCACATCACACTTATTCGTATTTACATTGGGGCCCAGATTGCCATGCATGCCCAACATACCTTTGTTTAAAGGATGTGCAGTAGGTAGAGCTGATAGCCCTAACAAGGTGCATCCGGCTGGCATATCTGCTTTCTCGATGAACTGGCGAAGTTCTTGCTGTGCATTTCCAAGTTCTACTCCTTGTCCTACCAAAACCATGGGTCTTTCGGCATTATTTATGAGCTTGGCTGCTGCGGCAATACATTCGAAATCGACATCAGGCACTGGTACATAACTGCGAATATAATCGAGTTCGATAGGTTGAAAAGTCGCCTTTTCTACTTGAGCATTCTTGGCAAAGTCGAGCACTACCGGACCGGGGCGTCCGCTTTTGGCAATATAGAAGGCGCGAGCTACGGCCCAAGGCACATCTTCTGGTCGTCTGATTTGATAACTCCATTTGGTAATGGGTTGTGTTATACCAACTAAATCAACTTCTTGAAAAGCGTCGGTACCCAAGAAACCTACTCCTACCTGACCGGCTATTACCACCATTGGGGTGCTATCAATCATAGCATCGGCAATGCCGGTAATGGTATTGGTAGCACCGGGGCCACTGGTTACTAAACATACACCCACTTGACCAGATGCACGAGCAAAGCCTTGAGCTGCATGAACCGCTCCCTGCTCGTGACGAACAAGAATGTGGTTCAGGCTTTTCTGATGATCGAACAATGCATCGAATACCGGCATTATCGATCCGCCCGGATAACCAAAAATCGTTTTTACTCCCTCGTGTTCAAGAGATCGCATTAATGCTTCGGCACCTGTTATTAAGTCTTTACCCATCTATTTCTTCTGATATATTGTATTACAAATATATTATTTCTCTCTAAAATCAGTCAATCAAACGTACAGCTCCTTTGTCGGCCGAGCTTACCATACTAGCATAAGCTTTAAGGCTTTTCGGAACATATCTGTCGCGAGTCATAGCACGCATTGGACGTGCAGCCAACTCTTCTTCAGTTAGTTTTACGTTGATGCTACGGTTGGGAATATCTATCTCGATGATATCTCCATCTACAATCTTTCCGATATTTCCTCCGGCAGCGGCCTCGGGCGAAATGTGTCCGATGCTCAAACCGGATGTACCTCCACTAAAGCGACCATCGGTTATCAATGCACACTCTTTACCTAAGTGTCGCGATTTGATGTAAGAGGTTGGATATAGCATTTCCTGCATACCCGGTCCACCCTTTGGCCCCTCGTGAGTGATTACTACAACATCACCACTTACCACATTGCCTTTGAGTATTCCTTCGCAAGCAGCTTCTTGCGAATCGAAAACCTTGGCAGGACCTGTAAACTTCCAGATGCTTTCATCAACACCGGCTGTTTTAACTACACAACCATCTATTGCTATATTTCCTTTTAAGATAGCCAAACCACCATCTTTGCTATATGCATGTTCTACATCGCGAATACAGCCTTCTTCTCTATCTTTATCTAACGCTTTATAGCTCGTATTTTGCGACCCTAGTTCTAGGTTAAATTTGCCGGCTGGTGCACTCAAGTACTTTTCGATGGCTGCCTCAGTAACTGCATCCGAAGTAACTGCAAATTTCTTTAGAGCCTCAGCCAAGGTCATGCCATCAGCTCTCATCACTGTGGTATCTATCAATCCAGCTTTGCTTAACTCAAACAAGATAGCCATAATTCCGCCAGCGCGATTTACATCTTGAATGTGATATTTCTGTGTATTAGGAGCAACTTTACATAGGCAAGGGCTCTTACGCGACAAAGCATCAATATCTGCCATTGTAAAATCAACACCTGCTTCGTGAGCAATAGCTAATAGATGAAGTACCGTGTTTGTAGATCCACCCATAGCAATGTCAAGAGTCATGGCATTCAAGAAAGCTGCACGAGTGGCAATGCTACGAGGCAATATGCTTTCATCGCCCTCATCATAATACTTATATGCATTTTTCACAATAAGTGCCGCAGCCTCTTCGAATAGTTTACGACGATTTTCATGCGTAGCTACAATGGTACCATTACCTGGCAGAGCCAAGCCAATAGCTTCGTTCAAACAGTTCATTGAGTTGGCAGTAAACATGCCCGAGCAGCTTCCACAAGTAGGACAAGCACTGCGCTCTATCTTCTCAACTTCGGCATCGCTCACGCTATCATCAGCAGCAGTAATCATGGCATCAATCAGGTCAAGGTGTTTACCATTTAGTTCACCCGCTTCCATCGGTCCACCCGACACAAACACAGTTGGAATATTCAAACGCATAGCCGCCATTAGCATGCCCGGTGTTATTTTATCACAATTGCTAATGCATACCATTGCATCGGCCTTGTGTGCATTGACCATGTATTCTACGCTATCGGCAATGATATCGCGCGAAGGCAAAGAGTAAAGCATTCCGTCGTGCCCCATAGCAATACCATCGTCAATGGCAATGGTATTAAATTCGGCCGCAAAGCAACCTAGCTTTTCAATTTCGGCTTTCACCTGCTGACCGATGTTATGCAAATGCACATGTCCGGGTACAAACTGGGTAAACGAGTTGACAATGGCTATAATGGGTTTGCCGTTTTGTTCTTTTTTCATTCCGTTGGCCGCCCACAATGCGCGAGCTCCCGCCATGCGACGTCCTTGAGTACTAAACGAACTACGTAATTGCTTTTTCATATTGTTTTATGCTTCTTATAAAAAGTCAAAAGCCTTTCTCACTAGTTGCGAGAAAGGCTTTTAAATTTTATTCTTTATTAGGGTACGAATATATACAAAACAACCTTTCTCACACTTTAGATGTGACCACCACGACGCGAATAATATGCAGGACTGCCAGGTTAATAATTGTATGAATATTCATATCTTTCTGTTTTTTAATTATGATGCTGCAAAGGTAAACGCTTTTTTATTATATCCAAACAATTTGAATAAAAAAAAGAAAAAAACATGATTAATCGTAAGCAACAACACCCTTAAAACATTCTTTTTATCACAAAAACCTCTTTATAATTAACTAAATCAACTATAGAAATATTGAAAAACAATTCAATGCTTTATAGCTATTCCTAGATTACAAATTGAAAAACAAGTTGATAAAAAATGAATTATTGAGTTTTTAAACGATGAGAAAGGAAACCTTATTTGGTGCGTCTCTATACGCACTGTGGTGCAAATAGAGACGTACCACAGTGCATATAGTGATGCACTAAATAAAATAAGACTAAACAACTCGCAATTGATGAAAGAAATCAATAGTAAAAGAAGCTTTTGATTTATAAAATCGAGATCGGTTTAAACATTACATTCCATAACAAAACAAATGGATAATATTAATCTGTATGAAAATGTAAAAATAAGACTATATTAATGAAAGGGGCAAACAAATTAATTTATATCTTTGTTGCTTATCTCAGTTTGCAGATTATTAACTAATTTATTAAAAATCAGAATGGAAACAGCAGAAAACAAGTACATTACAGTAGCATATAAGCTCTATACCATCGATAAAGATGGAAAGAAAGACATGGTAGAAGAAGCAAAAGCTGATCACCCTTTCCAATTTATCTCAGGACTTGGTACTACTCTCGAAGACTTTGAAAAACATATTGTTCCGCTTAAAAAAGGAGAAAAATTTGAATTTACTATCCCAGCTAGCGAAGCATATGGCGAATATACAGAAGAGCATGTGATTGAACTTCCAAAGCACATCTTCGAAATTGAAGGTAAATTTGATGACGAACGTATTGTTCCGGGCAACGTAGTTCCGTTGATGGATGCTGAAGGCAGACGCTTGAATGGTACCGTGGTTGAAGTTAAACCTGAAGTTGTTGTTGTAGACATGAATCATCCTTTGGCCGGTGCTGACTTAATCTTCGAAGGTGAAGTAATTGAAAACCGTTCTGCTACTAACGAAGAAATCCAAGACATCGTGAAAATGATGAGCGGAGAAGGTGGATGCGGATGCGGAAGCTGCGGATGCGAAGATGATGACTGCGGAGAAGGTGGTTGTGGAAGCGGTGGTTGCTGCCACTAATAAAGAATAAAAAAAACACGGATCGCAATGGTCCGTGTTTTTTTATCCATCAGTATATCTTTATTTATGAGTCATAATATCTAAGACAACTCTATCAGTCTCGTTCATTCCTTGCGAGCCTATTCGAGTAAGATTGTGTATGCTTTTATCTACATCTTCGTCAATAATTCCTTCGACAGCCGATACGCAACGATTCTCCATGGCCATCATAGCAGAAAGAACGGCAGTAGACACCCCTGTGGTTACTTTCAAAGCACAACTCGGTTTGGCCCCATCACAAATCATCCCCGTTAGATTAGCAATCATATTTTGTACGGCAAAAGCTACTTGATTATAATCACCTCCCATCAACCAAGTGATGCCACAACTTGACCCGGTTGCCGCAACCACACAGCCACAAAGTGCTGATAATCGGCCCAAACTTTGCTTGATGTAAATCACGGTAAGATGACTCAAAATTAACGCACGCACCAGTTCTTCTTCCGATTTATCATTTTCTTGAGCATAAACCACCACCGGTAAAGTGGCCGAAATGCCCTGATTACCACTTCCCGAATTGCTCATAACCGGAATCATGGCGCCCGCCATACGAGCATCACAAGCACCCGAAGTATAAGCCAGAATGTGCGAAAAAGTGCTATCGCCCAACAATTCATTTCTGTGTTGATTGCGTAACATTTTTCCTAAAGAGTGCCCATACTCACCCTCGAATGATTGTTCGGCAGCAGCCTTATTGAGACGAGCTGTCTCTAAAATAAAACGTATTTCATCCAAAGGAGCTGTAACAGCAAAATCGTAAACCTTTCTAAGCGATAACTCCAGCATTTCGTTTTCATCGGTAATCATTGCTTTGTTAGATTTACTCAATAGCACTTGATCATCTTTAGCAATATGAACAAAAGTAGTATGCCCACCTGCAATTATGGCAGTAGCCTTATTGCCATTTGAGTTACAGTTTACCTCGATATAAAGTTTCTCTTCGATATCCTCTTTTAATGAAATAGAGATGCATTTATCTTCTATCATTCTTTTACCGATTGCCACAGCCTCGGGAGTACAATCTTTAAGTACTTCGAGTTGATATTCAGACTTCCCGATGCTAGCTCCCAATGCTATTGCAATAGGTAGTCCAATCATTCCGGTTCCCGGAATGCCCACACCCATGGCATTTTTAAGTACATTAGCACTAAGCAATACCTCAATAGTTTGAGGAAGTTGACCTAGTGTTTCGGCTGCTTTTGCTACACAAAGTGCAACGGCGATAGGTTCGGTACAGCCAATAGCCGGGATAACTTCGCTTTTAATAAGATCTATTATCTGTTTTCTTTCGGGTTGATTCATAGTTTTCGTGTTTAATCTCTAAATTGTATTGGCAAAAATAGGAAATATAGTTTGAATAAATGCTTTTGAGAGTACCTTTTAGCCAATAAACAATTAAGAATATCAGACGTTTAATAATTAAGTATCTAAAAGTCAAAATCGTTATAAAATGTTTTATTATCACGGCAAAGTGATAACTATTATAAAAAGTAATCTATTTTTGCTCACATTTTTAAAAAATGCATTAAAACCTAAAATTATTAATTAAACATATTCTGAATGAGAATTAAAAGCCTACTATTATACCTTTGTTTAGGAATAATAATGAACTCTTGTATCCAAAAAGAGGATCCCAATGCTGAATGCGATATCTTAGCATGCTATGTAGAAGGAGATATACTGAAAATGGATCCAAGAATTGAAAACGATCGCATTTTTTTGATGGTTAAACCATCTGTTGATCTTGCAAACACAGATTTGATACTTAGCTTCGAGTTAACTCCGGGTGCCACAATCGACCCTCCTAGTGGAACTCCACGCAACTTTGCAAACCCTCAAACTTATGTAGTAACCTCTGAAGACAAGAAATGGCAGAAGACATATACTGTATCTTGTAGCACTGACGGAATTACTACCGACTACAGCTTTGAACATTTCGAGCTAAACAGTTCAAAAAAATACTATGTGTTTTATGAGGTTGTTAATGAGCAAAAACAGTACATCTGGGCTAGTGGTAATTCGGGATATGCCTTGGTTGCTCCCAAAGCCGACCCCAAAGCTTATCCAACAGTTCCTTACGATTTTGGCAAAGTAGGAAATTGCTTAAAACTTGAAACACTAAGCACTGGCTTAATGGGACAAATGGCCAAAATGCCTATCGCAGCAGGTAGTTTATTTATTGGCGAATTTATTGCTGCTGATGCAATGCTTCGTCCGTTACAAGCTACTCGCTTTGGAGTGCCTTTCGACTTTATTCCGGTTTGCATAAAAGGATCTTATAAATATAAACCAGGAACTAAATTCATAGAAAAGGATGGTAGCGAGAATCCCGATAAAGTAGATTCATTCGACATCTATTCTATTTTATATGAGACAGATGAAAATGTGAAATACCTAGATGGTAGTAACTTCTTAACTAGCCCTAACTTAATTTCGATTGCACGCATCAAAGATGAAGATAAGGTGGTTAGCGAAGAATGGACTAATTTTAGCGTTTACTTCAAAACACAACCGGGCAAAACAATCGATCTAGAGAAACTAAAAGCCGGGAAGTATAATGTATCAATTGTGATGACTTCTAGTATCAATGGAAACCTATTTCAAGGTGCGCTTGGTAGCACACTATTGGTTGATGAAGTAGAACTAGTTCATTTATAATTTTGACTATCTCATAAAAAAGATTCAGTATGAAACTAAATATATATATATTAAGCTTGATCTCTTTATTGTTTATACAACAAGAGGTGAGCGCACAGAAAGATAGAACACCTTATCTGATTCAGTCAACATTCAGAGGTCTTGAGTATGAAGTAAAAGCCGGGTTTAGCATTGGAGGAGTATCTCCTATCCCACTTCCTGCCGAAATTCGTGCCATCGAGAGTTATAACCCAACTATGCTTATTGCTATCGAAGGTAATGCCACAAAATGGTTCTCAAAAAAATGGGGCGCCGAAGTGGGTATCCGATTCGAAAATAAAGGCATGAGAACAGATGCACGCGTGAAAAACTATAACATGGAAATGACCGCAGATGATGGTGGGTTTATGAAAGGGGCATGGACCGGATATGTAAAAACCAAAGTTCGTAACTCTTACCTTACTTTTCCCATATTGGCTACTTATAAAGTATCACCTCGCTGGATTATTAAAGGAGGGGTATTCTTATCGTACATGGCAGAAGGTGAATTCTCAGGCTCTGCCTACGATGGATACATTCGCAATGAAGACCCTACTGGAGAAAAAATAAATGTAACCGAAGCAACTTACGACTTCTCAAGCGATTTAAGAAATTTTGCATGGGGCGCACAGTTAAGCGCATCATGGCGTGCCTTTAAACACTTAAATGTGTTTGCTGATTTAACTTGGGGTGCTAATGATATCTTTAAAAAAGACTTTGATGTAATTCAGTTTAATATGTACCCTATTTATCTAAACATGGGATTTGGATACGTGTTCTAAATGCAAACTCATAAAATAAAAAAGCCGTTATTGATTGTATTCAATAACGGCTTTTTTATTTTAAATTTAGAACTGCTGCTTGTTATTACTAGCGCCTTTATTTAAGACAATTCGACAAACTATATCCTTTTTTTAATATTACAAGATTAAAAGCTGAATTTATAACAACAATAATTATTAGTTTTATATAGATTTGTGTTCTATTTTTATGATTTCACACTAATTTAATATGTATTAGAAAGATCCTAAACTATTATTAATTATTTATTTAAAATTAAAAATGAAAAGACAAATTTTAAGTTTATCATTGATCATGTCAATCGCTATGATCATGTTTTCAGCTTGTAACGATGACGATGTTAAAGTAGAAACATTAGCTCCGGCAACATATACCGACAGCAATGGTTTGGCACTGACTTATAGCGGCATGGAAATGTTAGGAAAACAAGCATCTTTCACTCCTGATGCACAAGATCCTTCTAAAGCAACACTTACTCTATCGGGCGTTGAACTACAAAGCAAAAGCGGCTTGGGTGGCGCAACAGGTGTTATTCCAGGAATGAGTACATTAACACTTGCACTTAATGATTTAAAGGTAGAAAACGGTCAGATTTCTTTTGAAGGAACAGAAAATATAAATAGTGTAGCAATCAGCTACAAAGGTTCAGCTTCATCTAGCAATATGAATCTTGATCTAACAGTTACGATGCCTCAAAATGAATTAGTAGGAAAGACATTCACTTTGGCTGCACCAGCAGATTGGACAACTACTCCAATTTATGTAGACTGGCAAGCAGATCCATTTCCACTAGGAGATTCAGGTTCGTGGGAAATTCAAGGTGCTATTAGCATGATTCTTTCAATGGCTAAAATTGAAGAAAAAACGATTCCTCAAATGCTTACAGGTGTATTGAATGAAATTACTTTCTTGGCCGATGGTAATATTCAAGCAACATACAAAGATGCTTTAACAGATACAGAATGGAAAACTTCTCCATTGAATCTAGCAATGTATACTGTTAGCAATGGTAAAGTGAATGTATTCTTGAATCTTGCCCAAATAGCAAAAATCTCTGGAGCAGACTTACAACCTATTCTTGACATGATAGAGGGCTTTATTAGCGGAGTTAACTTAGGAGCAGGAATTCCTCTAGCTTATACTTTGAATGAACAAAATGGCATGAACATATATCTTGATACTGAATTTCTTCTTCCTATCTTGAAAACTGTAAAACCATATTTTGAGGATGAAGCTCTTGTAAACTCAATTGTTGAATTACTAAAATCACAAGCCGGAGAAATGGGGCCATTGGTTGAAGTATTTTTAAAACCTGTTTTGGTAGCATTCCCTAATATTGTAGATACGACTACTAAAGTTGAGTTAGGCTTATCTTTAGTTATGAAAGAATAGCAATTTACTTTTCATAAACACACCAAAGAGGTTGTTTGGATTTTTAATTATTTCCAAACAGCCTCTTTACTTTTATAAAACAAGCTATTCTTTCTAAACTAGTTAACTTTAGTCAATGCAATGCCAAAATCAAATTGTGTACAACCATTCATAAATGCTTCAACTTGTGGAAAATAATCTTTAATGAGTTTTACCCAACTATTATCTTCTGGAAGGAGTGGTAACAACTCATTCATTATTGCTAGGTAAGGCATTATCAAGTCTTTCGTTGTAAATACTTTTAAGTTTCCATTATCTTCCACATAGGCTAATGGAATACCTTCAGTCAGCAGATTCAAAACTTCAACGATCATATCTACTTCAGAACGAGATTCGACTTCATAAGTAGAACGAAGAAACAACTCCGTAAGATTGGGAAGAATATATAGCAGATTATCTTTAACATAGTATTGCATTATTCCCCAAGATGAGGTTTCGACGTTATTATCTTTAAGTGTAAACGCAATAAAAGTATCATCTCGAAAAGTAATACTACTTAAAACTTGCGCATACTTACCCAAGTTTTTCTCGATTAATTCACAAATTATAGAAACAGGAATTTCCTTTCCATCAATATTTATAAGAGCATCAGCTGGCTGTACAGAGAGAAATATGGGAGATGATATCACTCCTCCTTTTTCATTGAGTTCGTAAGGAGCTAAATGCCATGTGCCAATAAGTGAATTTTCAACCTTAATGGTAAGATCCATCATCATTTTTCCACTTTTTACTATACCCCGTGCATAAACGCTTCCATGAGTAAAATTAGCACTTCCTTCGAGCCAATCTCCTACTTTGGTTAATGGTACATCAACAACAGCTTGACCAGGTATAATATATTGTAAAATAAGTGATCCATTTTCATTAATGCCCAAAACTCTATTTTTCATTTGAACATTGTTGATAGAGAGTTCGAGATTTGATCCTAAATAGGTACCCTCATAAGCAGATGCTGTATCTTTATCATCACTACAACTATTCATAAAGCATAAAATACTCAAGAATATCAATAGGGAATATATAAAAGTCTTCATAATCAATAAATTTAAGTTTAAAAGCATTTAGCAAGTCACCAATAAGCAACATCCATTCTTGAGTTATTGAAACAATAGCATTTACAAATTGTTTCAACAAAAGTAAGCTTTAAGATTTAAACTGCATAGTGAGAGATTTAATTAAGAAGTCAAGTGTTAATTCCAAAGATTGAATCATTTAAAATAGCTCTTACTTATGAGATAAAAGTAGTAGAAGAAGTTTTAGTATAACAACTCTTATTTTTATAAAATACCAGTATTATTGTTTCTTACTACTAAATAAAACAAACCCGTTGGCAAAATTAAATATCCGCTTGTTTAATTCTACTAACAGGTTTACATATCATTATTATATACAATATCAGAAGGAAGCAAATATGCGGAATATCATTTTTTCCTTCTTCCATAGTAGTTTTTTATAATATTCATTAATAAAAACATATTAAATATACTATATTTGTGAACATATAAGGGGCATTAAACCTTTATTAAATAAATCGCATTTGTTATGTTCAATTCATTTGGCAATATCTTTAGACTAACCAGTTTTGGGGAGTCACACGGAAAAGGAATCGGGGGAGTCATAGATGGTTTTCCCGCAGGAATTAATATTGATATGGATTTTATTCAGCAAGAACTGAATAGAAGACGTCCAGGTCAATCAGATATTACTACTTCACGTCATGAACCTGATCAAGTAGAGTTTCTTTCAGGTATATTCGATGGTAAGTCAACGGGGTGCCCCATTGCATTTATTGTTTGGAATAAGAACCAACACTCTAACGATTATAACAATTTAAAGCAAGTATACCGCCCCTCGCATGCTGATTACACATATACTGTAAAGTATGGCATACGTGATCATCGTGGTGGTGGACGCTCATCTGCTCGCGAAACTATATCTCGTGTTGTGGGTGGAGCCTTAGCCAAGTTAGCCCTCAACCAATTGGGTATTTACATTACCGCCTATACATCGCAAGTTGGCCCTATAAAATTAGAGTGTGATTACAGCGAATACGACTTAGATTTAGTTGAAACCAATGCAGTGCGCTGTCCTGACCCATTAAAGGCGAAAGAAATGGAAGAGTATATCCGCAAAGTAAAAGAAGAAGGAGATACTATCGGAGGCGTATTGACTTGTGTTATCAAAGGATGTCCTATTGGTTTAGGACAACCCGTATTTGGAAAATTGCATGCGGCATTAAGCAATGCAATGCTTAGTATTAATGCTGCTAAGGCTTTTGAATATGGCGATGGATTTAAAGGACTAAAAATGAAAGGATCGGAGCAAAATGATGTCTTTTACAACCACAATGGACGTATTGAAACGCGCACTAACCATTCCGGTGGTATCCAAGGTGGAATTAGTAACGGAGAAGATATTTACTTTAGAGTAGCTTTTAAGCCTGTTGCAACTGTCTTGATGGAACAAGAAACTGTAAATATAGATGGTATTGATACTACTTTAAAAGCCAAAGGTCGCCATGATCCTTGTGTGCTTCCACGTGCAGTGCCCATTGTAGAAGCAATGGCTGCCATGACCATCCTTGACTATTATTTAATTGATAAGACAACACAATTATGAGTTATCTTCAAGACTACATTAAACAGAATGAGCCTAAAATGATGGACAATCTATTTAGCCTTATTCGCATACCAAGTATTAGTGCTAAACCCGAACACCATGATGATATGATGGCATGCGCACAACGCTGGGCTCAACTACTCACCGAAGCAGGAGCTGATGAAGCAATTGTGATGCCCTCAAAGGGAAATCCTATTGTGTTTGGACAAAAAATAGTAAATCCTGATGCTAAAACCGTATTGATTTATGCACACTATGATGTGATGCCTGCTGAACCGCTAGAGCTATGGAAAAGCAATCCATTTGAACCTGAAATCCGCGATGGTCATATTTGGGCTCGTGGTGCAGACGATGACAAAGGGCAAGCTTATATTCAGGTAGCAGCATTTGAGTATTTAGTAAAAAATGACTTACTAAAAAACAATGTAAAATTTATATTCGAAGGTGAAGAAGAAATTGGTTCTCCAAGTTTAGAAGCTTTCTGTGAAGATCACAAAGAGCTACTAGAAGCAGATGTTATTTTAGTTTCAGACACTAGTATGTTGGGAGCTGAAATGCCTTCACTAACAACCGGACTGCGCGGATTAGCATATTGGGAAATCGAAGTAACTGGTCCAAATAGAGATTTACATTCGGGACACTTCGGGGGAGCTGTAGCCAATCCTATCAATGTGCTTTGTGGAATGCTTAGCAAAGTGGTTGATGAAAACGGTCGTATCACAATACCGGGCTTCTATGATGATGTAGAGGAAGTGCCTGCTGCTGAACGTGAAATGATAGCCAATATACCTTTCAATGAAGAAAAATACAAATCAGCAATTGGAGTCAATGCCTTATCAGGCGAGAAAGGATATAGCACACTCGAGCGCAATAGCTGTCGTCCATCGTTTGATATTTGTGGCATATGGGGAGGCTATACAGGAGAAGGTTCAAAAACCGTATTACCATCCAAAGCTTTTTCTAAAGTATCATGTCGCCTAGTTGCTAACCAAGATCATCATAAGATCTCGAAACTATTTAGCGATTATATGCACACTATTGCACCAGACACTGTTGAGTTAAAAGTAACTCCAATGCACGGAGGACAAGGTTATGTTTGTCCTATTTCTTTGCCAGCTTATCAAGCTGCTGAAAAAGGCTTTGAAAAAGCATTTGGCAAGAAGCCATTAGCTGTAAGACGTGGAGGAAGCATCCCAATCATTTCTACTTTCGAACAAGTATTAGGCATTAAAACAGTGTTGATGGGATTTGGTTTAGAATCAGATGCCATTCATTCGCCCAACGAAAATTTCTCATTGGACATATTTAGAAAAGGAATTGAAGCAGTAGTTACTTTCCACGAAGAGTACGCAAGCTTCTAAATAATATTTTTAGAATAGTACTTTACTATTCCATAACACAACATTAAATTAGACATGATATTCACTTGCCAAAATTGGCTGTGTATATTGTGTCTTTTTATTTTAACAAATAAACTTTATATAAACAATTATTATTCAATTTAATTTTTAAAATTATGAGAAAATTTATTGCAGAGCTAATCGGTACCTTCGCTTTGGTATTGTTTGGTTGTGGTAGTGCCGTATTCGGACAAATTTTTGTTGGAGCAGATTCATTAACCACAATGGGCAACCCCATTACTATTACTGCCATTGGTATGTGTTTCGGTTTGGCAGTATTGATTATGGCTTATACCATTGGCCCGATATCAGGATGTCATGTTAATCCAGCTGTAAGTTTTGGAGTATTCTTGAATGGTGGAATGAAATTTAACGAAATGATTTCTTATTGGGTTGCACAAATCATTGGTGGTATTTTAGGAGCAGTTGCTATTGGTCTTATTTCACAGCAATGGACAACATTTGGCGCCAATCAATATGCTGAAGGTCATTTAGGTGGTGCTTTTATTGGTGAGGTGATATTCACATTCTTATTTGTTTTGGTAGTATTAGGATCTACAAGCAAAAAAGCACCAAAAGGTTTTGCCGGCATTGCTATTGGTTGGGCACTTGCTATTGTAAACATTGTAATGATTCCTATTGATGGTGCATCAGTCAACCCTGCTCGCTCATTCGGACCTGCAATTTTCACAGGTGGAGTTGCATTGAGTCAAATATGGGTTTATATTCTTGCTCCACTAATTGGAGGTTTAATAGCCGCTTTAATCTGGCAAGTTATTCGCAAAGATGATAATGTGATCGAACCTGACGAAGCATAATAAATCATACGTATTAAAAGACAATGGGCTACA
>DKPL01000085.1:12231-17975 GCA_002471185.1 Bacteroides sp. UBA7335 | reverse complement strand
TGTAGCCCATTGTCTTTTAATACATTTTTTACTACTTGTAAAGTCCATAAGTTGTGCGAAGCACCTGAAACTCTGTACGACGATTTATGCCATTGCATATTTCTTGTTGTTCAGCAGGAAGCGATAAAATGTACTCTTCCGAAAGCACATCGCCTTGTTTCAAGAAAGGAGCTTGCTTTAAAGTCGATTTATTAGCCACTTTAGGACTTTGCTCTCCATAACCTTTGGCGGATAATCTATCAGAAGCAATGCCACCTTTAATTAAATAATTCACTACCGACTCTGCCCTACGTTGAGACAATCGCTCGTTATAGCTATCATTGCCCTTATAGTCGCAATGCGCAGCAAGTTCAATAGTTACATTGGGGTTATCATTCAACAACTGAATCAACTCGTCTAAAGCTTGTGTAGATTCGGGGGTAAGATCGGCACGATCAAACTCATAAAATATATTCTCAATCAGAACGGGGCGAGTGATTGAAGCTAAAGGAAATTCTACCTGATAAGTACGATCAGCTTGTATTGTATCGGCAATAAGTTCTTGTTTACCATTAAGATAGCCTCTACAAGAAGCGAGCATCACATAGTGCTGCCCCGGCGCAATGCGTTGACTAAAGGAACCATCTTTTTTCACTGCAATTTTCTGATAAGTACCATCATTGCCAACTAAAGTTACAACAGCCTCTGCTAGTGCATCTCCATCTTTATCGTATACCCATCCCATCAGCGTATGGTTAATATCAGGTAGTTCAAAACTGTAGATATGATCCCAACCTCGAGCATCCCCTCTATTGGAAGAAAAGAAACCTCGATGAGGAGCTCCGGGTTCAAAGGTCATTCCGAAATCATCTGCCGATGAGTTTAACGGAACCCCCATATTTTGGACAATCCAAAGGTTGTTGATTGAATCCTTATGAGCCGAAAAAAGATCAAGTCCTCCCATACCGGGATGACCATTGGAAGAAAAATACAAAGTACCATCGGGAGCAAAAGTTGGGAACATCTCATCACCAGCCGAGTTTATTTCAGCACCCAAATTATCTACATAACCAAAACCATCCTTTACCATATTGATGCGCCAAATATCCATGCCACCATATCCACCAGGCATATCAGAAACAAAATAAAGGAAATCACCAGTAGGCGACATAGCCGGATGAGCTACAGAAGATAGTGTATCATTAATAATAGCACATTTATTCGGTTTAGACCAGTTGGCCCCGGTACGCGATGAAGACCATATTTCAGCATAAACAGGAGCTTCGGGTGCCGTGCGGCAACGTGTAAAATACATAGTTTTGCCATCAGAAGAGAAAGAACAAGCTCCATCTTCAAACTCCGAATTAATTTCAGACTCTATCACTTCTGGTTTCTGCCAATTCTTACGTTCATCGCGTTTAGACATAAACAGATCGGCACTCTTCATTCCGGTTAT
Organism: Bacteroides sp. UBA7335; assembly: GCA_002471185.1. Lineage (GTDB taxonomy): Bacteria > Bacteroidota > Bacteroidia > Bacteroidales > Bacteroidaceae > Bacteroides. Next base: position 16,540 of record DKPL01000085.1, on the reverse strand, counting down.
ACCATTAAGATCGTTCCCTTTGGCTTCGTTGCGAGTAGAGGTAAAATATAAAATATCTGAATCGGAACCTGCAAAAGCCGGAGAATAATCGGAACGACGCGAGAACAAAATAGGAACTCGTTTTACGTTATAGCGAGTGGGGTTATCTTTCCACTGCTGAGCCATAAGACAAGATTGAAGTCCGTTTAAGGCCAACGTGTCATTGGGCATATAATCGAGATAAGTTTCATATGACGTTACAGCCGGCTTATACTCTCCATTTTTTCGTTGACTTTCTGCAAGATAAAAAAAACTGATTGAGTCGGGGTAGTGATAACGAATGGCATTCATATAAGCACCTTTTGCACGAGCTGTATAATTAATTAAGCGATAACAGGTAGCCATTTTAAAGGCAGTTTCGCCTCGTAACTTTCTATCTTTTGGAGGTATTGCCGCATATGCTTTACGGTAGTTTTTGGCTGCATCAAAGTATTCGCCGCGTGCAAAACTTTGCTCGGCTTTTTTTAGACTTTTGCTTGCACCACATGCGGTGAGCAAAAGAGTGGTAAACAGATAAAAGAGATATTTAATTCGCATAACTAATACTATCTTAAACTCAAAAAAGAGCATTTTATTGTTAAGACCCTACAGCATAAATCAAAAACCTAGATTAAGAACTTTATCTATTATTTTTTTAATTATTTTTGTAGAAAAGGAGGTGAGTATGAAAGCTATAAATAATGCCTTTAAGTATATTCTCGTTGCAGTTACACTGGGGGTATCGATTCAAGTTTACGGACAAGAGAAGTCAAACTCCGAAGGGTACGATAGCATCACATCGCCATCAATCAACCTCGACTTATTAAATAGATACTTAGAAGATGAGTATGATGTTAATCAATGGATATTTGAAGGTGTAAAACTACCGAAATCGAAATTAGACGAGAGGTTCACGGTAGATAAACTGAACTTGCCTGTTTATCAACGTCTTATTTTAAGAGATAAATCTCCATTACACCAAGGAGAGTATTATACTAGTGGACTTATCCATCAGTTTAGCTCGAATGATATATTATGGGGCAGTGGTGGTCAAAGCAACCTGATTGGTTTTGGCGAAGTAAACTATGGCAATCTCATTTATCAGAAACAACTAAATGGCAGATTACTTGTGGGAGCTCACCTTACAGCGGTAACCATTAGGGCACCACACATGGCAACCAATGCCTTTGAAGGCGGAATAAACTTGAGTTATCAGATTGCGGACAAATTGGCTTTTCATGGTTTTGGTAACTATACTTTAGGAAAAACTCCGCCAATTATGGGAACACTCTATACAAACAGTAGTTTTGGAGGTTACTTTTCGATAGAAATGAGCGAACGGTTTGGGCTTGGACTGGGTGCTCAACGTTACTATGATCCTACTGTGGGAAACTGGAGTACAGCGCCTATCGTAATGCCATACTACAAAATAAATAAGAAAACAACTATTAGTATGGATGTAGGTGGGCTTATTCAAGAGTTAATAAAGAGTGCTATCAATAAAGGATCTGAGGAAAACACTGCCGGAGGAAAATTTCAAGGAACCATTATGCCACCTAAGCAGCGCATACCCATTAGATAGCGCTGCAAATGAAATATCATGATTGCTCATCGAGTGGTTTACGAAAAGCACAGCCGGACTTCCATTCTGAACAACCAAATGCTGTTTTCCCTTGAATAATTGTGCCTTTGCCACATAGTGGACAAGGTTGCCCAACAGCTATTGCAGTAGAAACAGCAGCAGACTCTTCATCTTTGGTTGCTTTTTTCTTTGCAACCGGTTTACGAGTTCGCTTTTTAGGCTCTTTCTTTTCTTTTGCCTCTTCAGCCTTTACAGCCTCTTGAATTGTTATTCGCCGGTTGGTATTATCAGACAATACACTATAAACAACCTCTTGCACCATCTGTTTCAATTCTTCGAGAAACTGTCGTGCATCGTATGTTTTCTTCTCAATCTCGCGTAATTTCTTTTCCCATATTCCCGTTAACTCGGCAGATTTCAATAACTCTTCGTGAATAACTTGAATCAACTCTACACCCGTAGGAGTTGCAACAAGGTTTTTTTTCTCTTTACGAATGTAGTTGCGCTTGAAGAGTGTCTCAATAATAGCTGCACGAGTAGATGGACGACCAATGCCGTTCTCTTTTAAAGCATCGCGCAACTCATCATTGTCTACCAGTTTCCCGGCAGTTTCCATGGCACGCAGCAAAGTGGCTTCGGTATAGGGGCGCGGAGGTTGAGTCCATTTTTCATTTAAATCCGGAACATGAGGTCCACTTTCGCCTTTTATAAATGCCGGCAAAACATCTTCTCGGTCATCGTCATTTTCTTTATCTTCGGTCGAAGCAGTATCTTTGACTTCTTTAGCAAAAATAACGCGCCATCCCGGATCGAGAATTTGCTTTCCGGTTACTTTAAAGTCGATACCATCTACTTGCCCCATGACAGTGGTGGTAGATATTTTACAATCGGGATAGAAGACGGCTATAAAACGGCGAGCTATCAAGTCGTAAACACTACGTTCCATGTTGGTCAAGTTTTGAGGATAGACACCCGTGGGGATAATGGCGTGGTGATCGGTCACCTTCGAGTTATCAAATACCTTCTTCGATTTAATCAACGGTTTGCCAGTCAAAGCAGTTGTAAATCGTTCATAGTCGCGAAGACCTTTTAAAATATTTGGACATTTAGGATAGATGTCATCACTCAAGTAAGTGGTGTCGACACGTGGGTAGGTTGCAACTTTCTTTTCATAAAGTGCTTGAATCAGTTTCAATGTTTCGTCGGCAGAGTAGCCAAACTTTTTATTGCACTCTACTTGCAGTGAAGTTAAGTCGAAAAGGCGCAACGGAGCCTCTCTGCCATCTTTCTTGGCTACATTGGTTACTACAAAAGGAAACTCTCGAATGCGTTCGAGTAAAGCCTCTCCCTCTTCGCGACTACCAATGGGGTCGATACCCGGATTATCTTGAATCTTAGACTTCCCGCCATTTTTTTCTTCTTCGGCAGCTATTTCTTCATCGCTCTTGCGTATCAAAGCCGAGAAGGTAGTGTTGCGATAGAGTGTTTTTAGCTCCCAATATTGTTTTGATTCGAAGTTTTGAATTTCTAACTGACGGTTGACAATGAGTGCCAATGTAGGAGTTTGCACCCTACCGATAGATAAAACCTGTTTATTTTGGCCATATTTGATGGTGTATAGCCGAGTAGCATTCATGCCCAACAGCCAATCGCCAATAGCGCGAGACAATCCGGCTTCGTAAAGAGGTTTAAACTCAGAGTCATCTTTGAGGTTGGCAAAGCCTTCGCGAATGGCCTCTTCGGTAAGCGAAGAAATCCATAAGCGTTTTACCGGACATTTAGCACCTGCTTTCTGCATCACCCAGCGCTGAATGAGCTCTCCTTCTTGTCCGGCATCACCACAGTTTACTATGCCGGTAGCTTCTTGCATCAATTTTTCAATAACCTGAAACTGACGTTCGTAGGTAGGGTTGCTAATCAGCTTAATGCCGAAACGAGGAGGAATCATCGGAAGGCTTCCTAAGCTCCACGACTTCCAAGAAGAGGTATATTCGTGTGGTTCTTTCAAGGTACAAAGATGGCCGAATGTCCAGGTCACCTGGTATCCGTTTCCTTCAATATATCCGTCTTTCTTGGTTTTTGCACCGAGTACATCGGCTATATCACGAGCCACAGAGGGCTTTTCGGCAATGCATACTATCATTCTGTTACTTTTATCTTACGTATGCAAAAGTAGGTAATTTTATACGAGCTACAAAAGAAGTAAGTAAGTTATATCGACTGTTGCAGCCAGAAAGAACTTGTCAAAGGTTGAGATACAAGAGATTAGTAAACTGTAATTAGAGCATAAAAAATCAAGATTGATTGCCAAGGGTATTCTTCACTTTATGTGCTTCGTTGAGTCGATATTGGCATAAGTAATACTCGGTTTCTTTCACAATAACCGAAGCGAGAGAGCAGAAGCCGCAAGCAGACAAACCAGATTAGGAATCGCCATCAATGCATTCATACAGTAGGATATATTCCAAATGAGAGTCATGTACATGACAGCTTAGCGAAGAGGATAGGCCAGCAACAGGCTCCAGCTATCTTGCAGAAGTGTTCAAACCACACTGCAGATGCGTTGCAGCTACACTGCAGGTACGTTGCAGTAATACTGCAGATACGTTGCAGCAACACTGCAGATGCATTGCAGCAATACCGAAAAAGCGTTGCAGCAATACCAATAAAGCGTTGCAGCTACATTGACAAAGCATTGCAGCAATACCG
>DKPL01000085.1:0-11984 GCA_002471185.1 Bacteroides sp. UBA7335 | reverse complement strand
CATTGCAGCAATACCGACAAAGCGTTGCAGCAATACCGATAAAGCGTTGCAGCTACATTGACACAAATCAAGACGAGATTATCAACAAAAACATCAGCTATATCTAATACCTTATTTACCTACAAAAAGAATGTAGCACTATTCTTTGAAAATTTGCTTAAATATCTGCATTGCTAACTATTTGGTTTATATATAAATAAGATTGCATATTTGCAATTTGCAAATCATAAATAAAATGGGAGTTTTCTAGTTGGTATGGAGCTTTATCAATTTCTTTTTTACACTTTATTTATCTGGTGCTTCCAAATATTGAATAGGTAACTGTATAATTATACCCTTATTCTGCTCTCGAAAGTAGCACCAAATAGATTCATCTCTCTACTTGCTATACCTAATTTTATAGCTAACTCTTTCCAGTATTTTATAGCCATTACCACTTCCGATACAATCTGATTTGCCAACTCTTTATTGATCATATAGCTTTCGCAAGAATCTAATAGAATTGATAAATCAGCTTTGTTTGTAGCGTGATTTATAAGCAAGCTTTGGTATTCATTCGATGTAGGATTCATGTCATAGGCAGGCGAAAGAGTCCAACCTTTAGGTGTAAGCAAGAAACCATGATTGCGAAAATGGTCATCGCTGTTTCCGATGCAAATATTAAAGGCAATACGTCGATAAAGCTCTTTCAGATTCTGATTAACCTCTGTGCAACTTTGAATAATGAAATCGACGATATCTAAATAACCATTACCTGTGCTGGCATTATCCCCATCAGATAGTCCAAGTAGCGTCATGGCAGATGCAAAATGGATCCGCTTTCCGTCAGATGTGCGGTCAAAGCGACGAGATAGCAGGGTGTGATATTTATCAGAAGTTGTTGTCACCCTTGTTGATGCACTTTTGATACCCGCTCTTTCGGCTAGAATGTGACAAAAGTGCTCCCATAATCCAGTGTTATAGTCATCTTTTCGGGAGGGAAATTTGGCGATATATAGGGTGTTGTCTGTATCTATTACATTAGCTTTGGGGCGTGCTCCCCCCAGTGATGAGCCTGGTTGTACCAATTGAGTGATCCATCTCTTATCGGGTAACTCATTTTCATCCTCGCTTCTCTCTATTTCATGACTGGCATGCATCAATTCACGAACAGTTGTTATGGGAGGAACACGCAAGCTGTTATCTGAATTTATAAAGTGATCCTTACCCATCTCTTTAAAGCGAAAGCCACCCATACGTGAAGAGTCATCTATTCCTTTCATATAATCGAATGAAGACAAACGACGCACGCCTCTCTTCTCCTCAGTGGCTAGAATTTGCTCTCTACGATTAAGCAAAGTACGCCCCCAGCGGTCGGGTAAAGCATCCGAGAAACATCCAAATATATCTTTTCCTGGCTGTGTGTATTGTAGCCCTGGGTAATTATTGAGATCACTACTCAGGAAAAGACTGCCATGTTTTCGTAGCCATTCGTTATCAAACTTAAAGCCATAGCTATCCGAACCACGAAGCGATTCATAGCTCAATTCTCCAATTAGTTCAATATTGTCAAGCCAATCAAAATCGGCATATACCAATAGCTTCTCCATGAATTATTCCTTTTTAGATGCACGTTCTCGATTCTTTAGACTTAAATCCTGCAGAGATTTCCCCAGTTTGTCCTCTTTTGCAATTAAAAGAATATCATCGTCCAATTGCAGCGCATACAATACTCGCAGATAGATGCCCATTGCCACTGTAGGTGCACCTTTTTCAATACGAGCAATGGTAAGCGGAGAGCAAGTGGCTCTTTCGGCAACCTGCGCTATGCTTAAATTACGACGAAGACGGGCCAACTTTATTTGCTCGCCTACGCACTCCATTTTCTGTTCCAATTTGCGGGGAAGTTTCGTCCCCATTGTATTCTTTGCCATAGTTCAATACATCATATAATATGCAAATATAGCGTTTTTATATATTATATGATATATTGGTGGTTCTATTTGTTGTATTTGAGACTGATAGTGCTGAGGTGGTACTGCTACAGCGCTATCGGCAGTTCATGTTTTTATCATAAAAGAAAAACCTATTATCTACCGTATCAAATAATTTAGCACAATAATTCCAAGCTCCACATTTTATTGATTTGTAAGAACGTTCATCTTCTGTTTTGGCCTTAAATTCAAGATTTAATAGATTCTCTTCATTTTCATTTATTAATATATAATATCTTCGTTCGTTAACAATAATTTGTCCAACAATAAACTCATGATCAGAATCATATCTTGTTTGCGTATACTCTAAATCTAACAAATTGATTACATAATAGAAATCTTCTAAATCTAATTGATTATTTAAGTTACGTGTAAGCATCTCATACAGGCTAATTGTTAATAGGATATCTTTTCTGTTGCTATTATTTAACTTGTTAAGTTCATTATTGCTATTAGTTATATATTCATTGATATTACCATTAACTAAATATCTTTCAAAATTACTCACAGCCCATTGAGCTGATAAATTCAGGCTAGTTATAAAAGCTAGAATTAATACACCAGTTACTTTCTTCATGTTTGTCTTGTCTAATTATTTATTATAAAACTACTTGTTTGTTTTATGTTTTATTTAAAAAAAACTATGTTTATTCAATCTTTAATATACTCATTTATAGCAAAATATCTTTACTACATTTGGATTACTGTACAACTGATGAAATGACTTTGCTGAGTTGGTATCACTGAATGTTCTAGAATGGTACTGCTAGAGTGCTATCGGCAAAACATTTTCACGTATAGATTATTACTGATTGCGTTTCCACTCCAATGCTTTCTCGGTTAAGCGATATTGCTGTTTGGGATGGTTGGGTTGGTCAGGATATTTACGTTCTATTGCACCATCTTCTATAGCAGGTGTAATATAGTTTTCTCGAAATCGTTTGCGGCTTTTCATTTCACAAAGATTCATCAGATCAATTCCTAGAATATATTCACCATCACTCATTGCATTAATAACAAATGCAACTTGGGTCGTACTTGGGTCGTACTTAGGTCGTACTTGGGTCATCCTTAGGGGGTACTTGGGGGGAAGTTCGTGGGTGCTTATCAGATGTATGACTAGCAACCTCCTTTGTTTCCCGTTTAAAAGTCACAATCATAAATCCACCTTGGGCACTCCATACTGGTGCTTCCACATTCTGAACCTTACAGGCATCCATAATACGCCCCGCACCAGAGCCCCAGTTCTCAAGAAATGTTGTTTTGAATAGCACATCGGCTATAATTGGATTGTAGGGATATGATATATGAGGTCGCCTTATGCTCTCTGTCGTAAGTTGTGGAGGTAACATCCCAGGGCTTTCTATTTCTATTCGGTCATCATAGATAGCGATGCCAATAGTTAAATTATACTTTTCATATTGACGATGACAGAGTGCATTGATAAGTGCTTCACGCAATGCTTCAGCAGGAATCTCCAAATATTCCTTGCGTACAAAACCTACAATCTCGCCACTTATCGACAAATGTTTAAAGAAGAATGCCATACCCGCATCGAGAAGGTCAAAGAAATTACCTTCGGCACGTTGATTGTCGATAAATGAGTTCTTGTCGGTACCGCGAAAGCGTGCCATGCGCATGCGGAATTGCGTGTAACTGAATATGTGGGTACTAAATAGTGCGGCAGCTGCATTGTTAGGAACCCCATTGGTCAGCAATTGCAACTTATCGAGTACCTTCTCAAAGGGTTCTGTTATTGCAGAAGCCATCATGCGTCCACGATCTACCCCCAAACGAACGGCACCACGTACTCGCTCTTCATTTAAATCGCTAATAGTTACACGGTCGGCCTCCTGACGTTCCCAAGCATACTGTTGAGGTTTATTGGCACGAATACGCTCCTCAAACATATCACGAGGCATCAATTTAGTTGTACTCTCCACCTTGTAATAGGGACGACTATCGTAGGTATAAGGTTGATGGCCCCATACAAATGCTTCGAAATAGATGGCTATGACTTGATTCCCAGGACGCTCAGGTACATCGATATACTCTACCTTCACATTTACGGCAGGTTCAATGGCAGTGATATGCTGAGCAATCTCACGCTGGGTATTGTCGGTTACCTCTTGTCCAAGAATCTTTAGTGAAGTAGGAGCAATGCCGATAATGAGCCACCCACCATCACTGTTTAAAAAGGCGCATGCCGTTCGCATACCGTCTTTTAGTTCGCCAGTACTCTTCTTTAATTCCAACGCTCGTCTTTGGCGATGAGTTGTTTGATGTGTTCTATGGTCATAATCTATTCCAATTGTTTTCTATAAATCGAGTCTAATGTTCGTCCATCGTCATCTTTCCATACAAGCCAACCATTATTACTGCTACCTATGCAAAAATCTGCAGCTGTACTGGGGCTAGAGAATGTTTTATCAGAGGCCATTGTAATATTACCATTAACAGAGGAGGTGTATTCGGCCATTAATTTGCTTCTCTTCTCTTGCCAATGAAGTGACGGAACAGAGTTCTTTGCCAAAACACTCCCTTTCATTACGGTAAATCCAGAAGAGTTATAGAAGCCCTTAGCATCACATCCGCGTCCTTTGGTATAAAAGAGATGTTGTTCTTTGATTTCTATAAGGTCAAAAATGGTGCACCCTGTAAAGGAAGTCAGAAACTTTATATCTTCAAAGAACTCATCCATAGAGTCCTTCTGATATTCAGGAAGATTAGGAGCTTTGGGTGTTTGTTTATTCTCATCAAGCACAAACGCATTTGTTTTCCGTGCTTCCTGTATTGCTCTATGTTCCAAATATTGAACATCTGCCTTGGTCATTGCCGCATCTTTTGAGATAAAGATTAACGCCTTTTGCCAGAACTCCTTCTTGCTATCATGGTCTTTTACACGCTCCTTGAAATTCTCTGTTTCCCCAATATAAGCTTTAGGTTTTGTATTCTCATCCTCACCAAGTAGAATATAGAATGCAGGAGTTTGCAAATCTGTTCGTTCATTAAGTATTGAAAGATTTGCACGCGGAATCACAAACATCTGACAAATTTTGTTGCTGATAAATACATATTGGGTCCCTTTGGGATCTCCATCTATTAAGTATGTGGTTACTGTTTTTCCCATGTTATTCCTCTTTGTATAGATTTATTATTTCCGTATGCGTAGCGCTTATTGCACTGAAATCAGCTAAAGTTGATAAATTGGATATATTGCAGTCGCAACAAAGGTGTATGTCCTTTTCTGAGATGTAGTGCTTGCTTGCAAACTCATCCTGCAACATCTCCTCAATAGTTGAGTATGAACTCTCATCTAATGAATAATTCTCAGATAAAAACGCTTTGTATGAGTGCTCAATTGTTGTTTTAGTCTTCTGCTGTATTTCGTCACAGAATCTTACTATATCACAGATCTTATTATCAATGGATTGCTGATCCTTATAATAAATATTACCATTTGAATGCGCTATATCATTTCGCTCTTTGACTAGTTTCTTATACTCACCAATCCGTTCTTTTAATCCCCAAAAATTGAATATTAGCATTATTTTGCTCTCTTTTTCTTTTGAGTAGCCAAATGGAGTGTCTGAAGATTGTATACTATCATCAAATCCTAAGGATATTTTTTCAAAATCCTCCGGATGAATGCTCTTTATCTTCCAGATGGTAAAATAGACAAAGCACATAAAAAGCATATGATAACTCATAAAGGCAAATTGGTACTGCTCGTTTTGATAGTTATTCTCAAAGGCTTTCCATAAGTATTGTACATACTCAGACTCCTCTTCGCTTCTGTAACGAAGAGGGAGGTATGAGAATATTTGATATGCGTCTTCCATATAATTTATACAATTTAGTATGAAGAATCTCCATCCCATTTATACATTCTTACTAATCCCTCCTTTTTAGTATGAAAAATCCTTTTATCATCTTCGATAACTCTCTTAAGAAGCCATCCAGAATCCTTTGCAGCCGCTGTTACAGCATCCTCCGATGCTTTACCCAAAATATCATAATGCTTTTGATATAATGATAGAAGAGGAGTACCCTCCCAGTAATAATTATCACCACCCATAAGGTCACGCATGGCAAACCATTCATTGGGACGATTCTTACACCAACAGTAAACAGCGCCTTGTAAGAAACAAAAAATAGTATTCCTCTGTCTTTCATCGATGCCTGTCACATTCTGAATTTTGGATTTTTCAATTAATGCCATTTCTTTGTATTTTATTTATTGTCACGATACATCATTGTCATCACTTAAGGTGCCTTCAATGCAGATAATAGAAATTCCTTCTTCGTCAGACAATGAGCTTTCAGAATTCAATGTATAAGTATCGTCTCTTCCTCAAATTTATAATAACCTTCGTCTAAAATGCTAATCTACAATAACTTTACTTTTTACCATCAGGCATCTCTTCAAGTATCTTCTTTGTTGAAATTTCTGCTTCTATCCAATGAAGGCACAAGTCTATTAAGCTTTTAAGGTGTGAAACATCTTTATCTTCCCATTTGCGAACATAGTGAGTTTCATCATTTCCAAGCCAAGTCGCTCTCTTTGCTATTTGTTTTATTCTTTGGTCGTCTATATCGTCATTGATACAATTACCTAGTAATTTCTTTTTGATCTTTTCTTCGTTCTCTGGGTGTAGTGAAATCAAATAGTCTTTTATAAGAAACTCTAGGGCCTTACGATATCCAACTCCTGTAATTTCCTCCAATCCAGTTTGCTCTGCAGCATAAGCTTCGTTATATATCTTACAAAACATTGTACTTAGGTCTTTTATAGTAGAATTAAATTCACGAACTTTTTGTGTAGATTGATGAATCATTCTCAAATCACTTCTATGTTTATTGTATATAACATTAAAGGCTGTTTGACATCCTGGATTAGTGCATTGGCATAATATAAAATAGTCGTAACTATTTTTGTATTTTATAGCCCCATACATTTCGGGGATTTGAGTTTTATGACAGTATGGGCATTCAATAGGTTTTTTTTCCATACTAAAACAATATCCTATGTTATCTAAGTAGTTAATATTTATATCCATAATTACCTGTTTTATTCGTTCCAGATCTGGGTGATACGGTTATTAATTTTATTTGTAAAGATTTCGATTAGTTCTTTTGTACTATCTACAGCTGCCTGCTCACGTTCAATCTCGGTAACTATCTGCTGCTGGATTTCGAGGAGTGGTAATGGTATTTGCCAATTGCTAATAAAATCTCTTGGAATACGCTGTAACCCTCCAGTTCCTTTCATTGAATTTTTGCCCTGTTGTTTGAATTTATAATCTTTAATACAGACATAAAGCCATTCAGGTAGTACTTTGTCATTTACTCTTAAAACAAAAAACTCACTTGAACCAAAACCTATTCCATTTGATAAGTTACGGGCTAGTCCAGCCTTTCCATTTTCAAAACAAGGTGTTACTTTTGCAAGTAGAATATCATTATCAGCGAAATAAGTATAACCTGAATAAACGTCTTTTAGCTCTTTGGTTTCTTTTATATTAAATGACATCTCATTTTCCCCTAAATCTGCCATTGGCACAAAAGACACTTGTAACGACTTATCATATTCGGATACTTCAGACTTCTTAGGGTTGATATTACACACCTCCCTTATTTCAACCATTTCCCATTCAGGGTTGATTGCAATTTGTGGGCGGTAGTTATCGACAATAATACGAGCAGCATCTATAATGCGTTGATAACCCTCTATCTCGGCAACAATCGCTCGCTGCTCTTCAATTGCTGGTAATGGAATTTCGATATTCTTTAAGTCTGAAGATTTTATACTTGCTTGATTAACTGCTCTCTGAGCAAATGATCTTGCTGTATCAATAAATTTACTGGATTTAAATATTGAACTAGCGTATTCTGGTATTATTTTTTCTACAATAGGTCTGAACCTTATTAGATTTATACCGTGAATAACATTCTCTGTTATATTTGTGAAAATTGCACTTTTAGCAAGGTGTTCATAGCTGTTAATGTGACTTAATAATATATCTCCTGCACGCATAAACTTCTCTTCAGAAACTTCATCATTAGTCCACTTGGTTTTTTCTAAATCTACATAACCATTTGATATAGTTTGGATACGTGTAACTCTATACTTCCCGACTTCGTCAATCTGTTCAACACTATTGCCGTTTTTTATTTCAGAAAATAGATCACTGAGTTTCTCAAACTTATATTTAGAATTACATTCTTGGGCAATAATATACCTTTCTCCACTTAAATTATAATCCCCACTCTCCGCAATCTTTGTTTTCTCAACAAGCGTACACAAATCATTTACAAACTCCTCACCTTGATGAAGTTTAATTCGAAACTCCTTAATTGCAGAAGCAATAGCCTCCAGCTGGCTACCCTCGACTGGGCGACGTTGTGCTCCCAACGAAAAACCATCATTCTCGACCTTTGCAAAAAGAATCTTATCGGTCAGTTTTGAGATAACCTTATCAAACAGCAATATAGAGGTCTTTACACCACTATAAGGATTAAAAACTCCAGAAGGTAGCGAGATAACTCCATATAAATAATTATCTTCTACCAACATCTTACGCAGTTTCGTAAAAGCTGTGTCACTCTTAAATATCACCCCCTCTGGAACAATCACTGCACCTCGCCCCGTAGTAGTTAGGTGTTCTGCTATATAATCGACAAATAGAGCCTCACTTCGTTTACTCTGTACGGAGAAGCGGCTATGAGGTTTAATACCTCCCTTGGGTGACATAAATGGAGGGTTAGCAAGTATTACATCAAAGTATTCATTCCATTTGGTGTCGCTTGTTAGTGTGTCATACTCTACTATTTTAGGTTCGGTAAGGCGGTGCAGATACATATTTACCAACGATAGACGTACCATATCGGGTGAAATATCATAACCGCTGATATTTTCTGATAAGCGTTTACGCTCATCAGGTGTCAATAGGTCTCCACTGCTTTTTCCTTCACTCGAATTGCAGTTAAGGATATGCTTATACGCTGAGATAAGAAATCCAGCTGTACCACACGCTGGATCCAATATCGTTTCGTTCTTCTTCGGCTCCACAATATCCACCATAAAGTCGATGATATGACGTGGTGTACGAAACTGTCCTGCATCTCCCTGACTACCCAATACACTAAGCAGGTACTCAAAGGCATCACCAAGCTTTTCACTATGGTCATAATCGAATTGATCAATAATTTTTAAGAACTCTTTAAGTGTCTCTGGATCGTTATAAGGTAGATAGGCTTGGCGAAAAATGGTGTGAAAAATAGTGGGAAGATTTGGATTTTCACTCATCTTTAAGAGGGCTTCACGATAGTCAAGCAAGATTTCCTGTCCACCACGGGTTTTGTTGAAAACTCGTCGCCAACTGTATTTCTTATAATCATCGGTGAAAAACTTAGCCGCACCACCCAACTCCTCACTCTCAGTGTCCATATCATCCATAAACTTATAGATAAGCGCAATGGTGATTTGTTCCACTTGACTTTTGGGGTCTGGAATTTTACCTACTAATATATCACGTGCATCATCGATGCGTCTTTTTGTTGTTGAATCTAACATTATATGGGTTTAGTTCTAATTTACATAAATCGGTTTAACGGAACGTAGTTCTTAATATAATCAGGAATCCACTGTTTCCAACCATTTGTTACGGCCTTGAAGTCTGCCATAGTAAACGATGATAGCACATTCAGTTCACCGTATTGCTTTTGATCTATAACTTCACGTACCTTGTGATCACAGATATAGGCTTTAAAATAATAGCGCATTGCTGCAATATCGACGTCATCCTCAAATCGTGATTTATTATCCTCAATAAATCGTTCAAATTCATCTTCAAGTAGTTCGTTTTTCATTTTGATAGTTGGAATCATACCAAATATATATTCCAAAACTTCTCGTACTGAGATGCGTCTGTCAATACTTAGACTACGTTTTATCTTCTCGAGATTAATGTAGTCATTAGGCTTATCGAATTTCTCCTTGCGTATGTAGTTTTCCACCTCTTGCCAGCTTTCACTCTTAACTGCCTCTTGGATGTATTCGTCCTCCTTGATATTATCTTCAAACTTCTTAAAGAACATGCGGTCTATTTTCATCCCGTCATAGCCTACAGCAGCCTCCCTCACTAATGAAATTGCATCTTCTTCTTTATTCTCATATCCATTAAGCGTAGGTTGAGGTTGCTCAGAGGGCAAAGAGTTGTTTGATGGCTTAGGCAATTTCAATACTTCATCATAGTTAAATGTCTCTTCAAAATATTCACAATTTGCAAAGAAATCAAAGAGTTTGAAGTGTATTTTCTCGCTCGCTGCAAAGTGGGTTTTCATCTCTTTATCACCTACAATGCACTTTGAAAAATTGAATTTACGGGTGCCTCGACCTTTTATTTGCACAAAATCTGTCGGAGAAAAAACAGGGCGCATTAAGCATAAGTTTAATACATCAGAACAATCGTAGCCTGTTGTCATCATGCCAACAGTCACACACACTCTTGCCTTACTAGTACGATATACCTCATTGAAGCGGCTATAACCATTGAGCTTATTGTTTCTAAAATCAATGGTCATACACTTTGAATCATGTATTTGTGAAGTTACTTGGACCGCAAAATCTGAATTGTATCTACCAGGATAAATTCTATGCGCAATTTCATTAAGTGTTTGAGTGAGTTTTGCAGCATGGTTTTGACTAACTGAGAAAATGATTGTTTTGCCAATCTCGTCTGTTACAGGGTCTCGTAGTGCATTTGCCATAAAACTCTCACAAAAAACCCGATTGGTACTATCTGAAAAGAATTTTCTTTCGAAATCACGCCCTCTAAATATCTCTTCTGTCTCTTCACCATCATCATTAATATCAGTAGCTGAGTATCCGTCATCAGACAAAAGCTGTGTAGTAACTTCAGTTCTGGCATCCACAACAATCGGGTTGATAAGAAAACCATCACGTACCCCATCAAGCAGTGAATATCTGAATGTAGGTTCACCACTCTCACACCCAAATGTGCGATAGGTATCGAGCATCAAACGTCTCTCGTATTCACGCTGTTCACCCTCATTAGCTTTCTTAAGATAATCTTTAGGAGTAGCCGTAAGTCCTAATTTATAGCCTACAAAATATTCAAAAACAGCCCTTGAGTTTCCTCCTATAGAGCGATGTGCCTCATCTGAAATGACTAAATCAAAATCAGTCGGTGAAAAATTCTTCTTATATTTATTATTGAACAGTAGAGACTGAACCGTAGTTATTACAATCTCTGCTTTCATCCAATCATCCTTGTTCTCTTTGTATATAACAGATTTGTAGTCTTTTGAAAGATAGGTTACCATATCTTTATATGCTTGATCTTCCAATTCAAGTCTGTCAACTAAGAAAAGGACTCTTCGGGCATTTCCACTTCTTAAAAACAGTTTGATTACAGCTGCTGAGGTCAATGTTTTACCAGTACCTGTTGCCATTTCAAACAAGAAGCGCATCCCACCTTCTTTAACAGAAGATTGAATTGAATGGACAGCTCTTTTTTGATAATCACGCATGACTCTTACACTTGTTCTATCAAAATAATCACCTCTTGTTTCAGAATTTAGATATTCAGGATTTGTTGCATAGTTCGGGTCTTGAGTTAATGCAATATAGTCATTGCCGCATGCTTCATCGATTAACCGTTGCTTATTAGGCGTAAAATTCTTATACAACTCAAATGATTCTGGTGTTGGCAAAGATGTTATTATAGTTGGGTTTCCATTCTCTACATCCCAAAAATAGTGTAAATCTCCATTAGAAAGTACAATAAATCTGCAGTTTGCCGATTTAGCATATTTTCGGGATTGTTCTTTTCCAATTAATGGATTTTTATCGTCTGATTTGGCTTCTAGCACTACTAAGGGATAACCTCTTTCATCAAGCAATAGAAAATCAATAAACCCATTAGATGTTTGTTCAAAGTTTTCACCCAATGCATCTATTCCCTCTGTTGTGATTTTTACATTGTT
>DKPL01000094.1:14452-19469 GCA_002471185.1 Bacteroides sp. UBA7335 | reverse complement strand
AGGCATTATTTTAACAAGTATTATCCTGTTTTTCATTGGTATTATTAGCATTTTTAGTATTGTTTCTTCTGCCGAAACAGAAACTATTGTAAAAAAGAACTCAATTATGATGCTTGAGTTAAATGGTGTATTAAAGGATCGTACGGAAGAAACCTTAAGTAGTGTTCTTGGTCAACTTACAGGAGAAACAAGTAGCGAATATGGCTTAGATGACATACTTGCTTCCATCCAAAAAGCTAAAGAAAATAATAATATTAAGGGGATATATATTAAAGCACAGTCACTAGAAACCTCTTATGCATCATTGCAGGCAATTAGAAATGCGTTAGAAGACTTTAAAAAAAGTGATAAATTTGTTGTAGCTTATTCTGATATGTATACACAAGGCTTATATTACCTTTCAAGCGTTGCTGATAAAGTTCTTTTAAATCCACAAGGTATCGTTGATTGGCAAGGTTTATCAAGCATGCCTATTTTCTTCAAAGACATGTTAGATAAACTAGGCATCAATATGCAGGTTTTCAAAGTCGGAACTTACAAGTCAGCTGTAGAACCGTTTACCTCAACAAGTATGAGTCCTGCAAATCGTGAACAAGTTACTGCATTTCTTGAGTCTACTTGGAGTCAGGTTTTAAATGGTGTATCTCAATCACGTAATATATCAATAGACTCATTAAATCTTTTAGCCAACGAGATGCTAATGTTTTATCCTGCGCAGAGATGTGTAGAAAGCAAAATGGTTGATACTCTAATTTATCAAAATGATGTACGCGATTATCTTAAAAAACTAGCTGATATCGATGAAGATACACGTTTACGTGTATTGAACTTAAATGACATGATAAATGTGAAAAAAAATGTGCCTAAAGATAAAAGCGGAAATATTTTAGCTGTATATTATGCCTCAGGAGATATAGTAGATTCATCAAATGGTATAGGATCTGAAAACAGTATCGTAGGTTCTAAGGTGATAAATGATTTACGCAAACTAAAAGAGAATGAAGATGTAAAAGCTGTAGTACTTCGAGTGAACTCTCCAGGTGGTAGTGCATTTGCATCGGAGCAAATCTGGCATGCAGTAAAAGAACTAAAGACTAAAAAACCAGTCATCGTATCGATGGGTAATTATGCTGCATCAGGAGGTTATTATATCTCTTGCATTGCCGATAGCATTGTGGCTGAACCAACTACACTGACCGGCTCAATTGGCATTTTTGGCATGTTTCCCAATGCACAAGGTTTAGCCAACAAAATAGGCTTAACTACTGACATTGTGAAAACCAATAAACTCTCAGGCTTTGGAAATATTATGCGCCCATTAAATGATGACGAAAAAGGACTATTCCAAATGATGATAAATCGTGGATACTATCTATTTGTAGATCGTTGCGCTGAAGGACGAGAGATGACTAGAGAAGCTATCGAAAAAATTGCAGAAGGCCGTGTATGGACAGGAGAAATGGCTCAAAAGATTGGATTAGTAGATGAACTTGGAGGTATTGATCGCGCTATTGAAATAGCCATTCACAAAGCAAATATTGAAAACTATACAATCAAGTCATATCCTGAAAAATCGAGTGTATTTGCTACATTACTAAATGATAAAGCAGGAAGCTATATAGAATCTCAAATTTTAAAAAGTAAATTAGGCTCATACTATAGCGACTTTGATTTTATACGCAATATAGAGAAACAATCTATGGTTCAAGCAAGAGTACCGTTTGAGCTCAAAGTGAAGTAAACCTTATTAATGAGCGAAAAATCAATTAAGACATATAAATTACTCTATCCACTATCATGGTTATATAGTGGTATAGTAGCATTCAGAAACAAACTCTTTGACTGGGGACAAATCCAGTCAAAGAGTTTTGACATTCCTATCATATGCATAGGGAACCTCTCGGTAGGTGGTACGGGGAAAACGCCCCATACTGAATATCTAGCAAAACTCTTACAACAGTCTGCTCAAGTAGCTATATTGAGTAGAGGATATAAACGTAAAACTAAAGGGTATCTATTATCAGACTGTCAAAGTACTGCTTTAGAGATTGGAGATGAGCCTTATCAGATTAAAGAAAAATTTCCAAATGTAGTTGTAGCAGTAGATGAAAAACGTTGCCACGGAGTAGAACAACTTTTACAACTTAATCACCCATCCATCGATGTCATTTTACTTGACGATGCCTTTCAGCATCGATATGTAAAAGCTGGATTAAACATCTTACTGACTGATTATAATCGCCTTTTTTGTGACGATGCTGTGTTACCGGCTGGGAGACTTAGAGAATCTGCATCAGGAAAGAAAAGAGCTCAAATTGTAATCGTAACAAAATGTCCACCCACATTAAAACCAATTGATTATAATATCATTACTAAAAGACTGAACCTTTTTCCTTATCAACAGTTATACTTTTCATCGTTTCAATATGGTGATTTGCAAGCTGCGTTCCCACAACTTCAAAATAAAGATCAGCCTCAAACTATCAAGGTATCATCATTACAAGATGTAGAGGTGTTGTTAGTAACAGGAATTGCGTCACCTGAACCGTTAACCGAAAGATTGAAAACTTACACCAATCATATCGAATTGCTATCTTTTGACGACCATCATAACTTCAGCGAACAAGATATGAAATTTATAATTAAACAATTTAATAAATTAAATAATAAGAATCGAATCATTATCACTACAGAAAAGGATGCCACACGTCTTTACAACCATCCTAATTTGGACGAAAAGTTGAAACCATATATATATATTCAACCTATTGAAGTGACGATTCTACAAGATCAACAAGATTTTTTTAACCAACAAATAATTGGCTATGTTAGAGAAAATTCAAGAGACAGCGGCATTTTTAAAGTCAAAAATGCACACTAGCCCTGAAACGGCTATCATTTTGGGCACCGGACTCGGAAGTCTAGTAAATGACATCACAGAGAAGTATGAAATAGAATATAAGGATATTCCAAACTTCCCTGTATCAACAGTTGAAGGACACAGCGGTAAATTAATCTTCGGAAAACTTGGCAACAAAGACATTATGGCCATGCAAGGACGTTTCCACTACTACGAAGGATACTCCATGAAGGAAGTTACTTTTCCAGTACGAGTAATGCGCGAATTGGGCATTAAAACTCTATTTGTATCGAATGCTAGCGGTGCAACAAACGCAGCGTTTGAAATTGGAGATTTAATGATTATAACTGATCATATCAATTACTTCCCTGAACATCCTCTAAGAGGAAAGAATATTCCTTATGGACCACGTTTCCCAGATATGAGCGAAGCTTATGATAAGGAACTTATCAATAAGGCTAACGAAATAGCAAAAGAAAAAGGAATCAAGGTACAACACGGAATCTATATCGGTACACAGGGACCTACTTTCGAAACTCCAGCTGAATATAAACTATTCCATATTTTAGGTGCTGATGCGGTAGGTATGTCTACCGTACCCGAAGTAATTGTAGCTCGTCACTGTGGTATTAAAGTATTTGGTATCTCCGTTGTAACCGACTTAGGTGTTGAAGGCAAAATTGTAGAAATATCGCATGAAGAAGTTCAAAAGGCAGCAGATGAAGCTCAACCTAAAATGACAACAATTATGCGCGAACTTATTAATCGTGCTTAAAACTGATTTATGAGAACAGAGATAGCATCCTTAGGTGAGTTTGGTTTGATAGACCACCTCACCAAAGGAATTGAATTAAAAAACGAGTCTTCCAAATATGGCATTGGAGATGATGCTGCTGTATTGGAGTATCCAACTAACAAAGAGGTATTGGTAAGTACCGATCTTTTGATGGAAGGAGTACACTTTGACCTTACTTATGTACCACTAAAACATTTGGGATATAAAGCAGCTGTAGTCAATTTTTCGGATATCTATGCCATGAATGGAACTCCGAAACAGATTACAGTGTCACTAGCCCTTTCTAAACGTTTCAGTGTAGAAGATATGGATGAGTTGTATGCAGGCATAAGATTAGCTTGTCAACAATACGGTGTGGACATCGTAGGAGGAGATACAACTTCTTCATTAACAGGTTTAGCCATTAGCATCACATGTATTGGCGAAGGTGACAAGGAGAAAATTGTATACCGTTATGGCGCCAAAGATACTGATTTAATTTGTGTTACTGGTGATTTGGGAGCTGCATATATGGGACTTCAGCTATTAGAGCGCGAGAAAAACATATTTAAAGGCGAACAAGAAGTTCAACCTGACTTTACAGGAAAAGAATATCTATTAGAGCGTCAACTTAAACCTGAAGCTCGCAAAGATATCATCCAGAAATTGGCAGATGCCAATATCGTTCCTACCTCAATGATGGATATTTCTGATGGCTTATCATCTGAACTAATGCACATCTGTACACAAAGCAAAACAGGCTGCAGAGTTTACGAAGAGCATATACCAATAGACTATCAAACTGCAGTAATGGCTGAAGAGTTTAACATGAATCTTACCACATGCGCAATGAATGGAGGAGAAGATTATGAACTACTTTTCACTGTACCTATTGCAGATCATGCCAAAATATCTGAGATGGAGGGAGTGAAACTTATCGGGCATATTACCAAACCCGATTTGGGGTGCGCACTTATTACTCGCGATGGTCAAGAGTTTGAGCTCAAAGCTCAAGGATGGAATCCTTTGCAAGAGAAAGAAGTTTAACTCATAAAAAACAACTTTTTTATAACACTGATAATAAGACACATAGTCTATTATCAGTGTTTTTTATCAAAAAAAGTTCGCTCTATAATTTGGAAGAACCAAATCTTTCACTACCTTTGCAACCGCAAACGAGAAAGGTGCCATAGCTCAGTTGGTAGAGCAAAGGACTGAAAATCCTTGTGTCCCCGGTTCGATTCCTGGTGGCACCACTTAATTAAGCTTCTGAATTTATTTTGAAATTCAGAAGCTTTTATTTTATACTTCCATTTAAGTCTTCTAGTAAGGGAGTACAATATTGGGCTCAAGCAAAATAATGGCTCAAGCAAAATAATAGG
>DKPL01000094.1:0-14148 GCA_002471185.1 Bacteroides sp. UBA7335 | reverse complement strand
TAAAAATAAAGAATGCATTATCTTTGGATCATACCAAACCCCTGAAAGATTGTAATTTTATCCATAAATCTTCGATAATCTAAATAGGAAGAAGCTCTTTATGTTTCAGTTAGTTTCAAGCCTTTGAAACTGTAGTTCCGAACTATTGGAAGCATAGTTTCAAGCCTTTGAAAGCAAGTTAGATACACATTTAAGGTTGAGGTATACCCTTTAGTTTACCTACATTGTGAAAAATAAAAGATGGTTTAATTGACAAACTTAAATAACACCATTGAGCTGTTTTAGTCTTTTCGCCCCCTACCCCTTTAAGAATACGAACGTTTTCATTGACCATATAAATACTATAACCAGCTTCCAGTGAAAGCCATTCTTTTGGAGCATGCTTAATTATGAAGTCAACTTCATAACCTAATCCTTTTCCATCGAGATTGACCACCGGAACCGCAGTTCGAAAATGATGGAAAACACTCTCTATAGAAGAGCGCTTTTTATTAAATTCAAAAAACAAACTACCATATATATCTTGCAATCCTCGCTCCTTAGTGTCTCCCCAATAATCCATAGTTCCATTAAAGTCATGTCCATCACCAAAGGGATGTATATATCCTCTTTGAATATTGTTGCTTGGGT
The DNA here is from genome assembly GCA_002471185.1 of Bacteroides sp. UBA7335. Classification (GTDB taxonomy): domain Bacteria; phylum Bacteroidota; class Bacteroidia; order Bacteroidales; family Bacteroidaceae; genus Bacteroides. The sequence continues at coordinate 13,518 of DKPL01000094.1, read as the reverse complement.
TTCTGTCGCCCGAAATATACTCGTACCCTCCACCAATAGATAGCCACGGAGTTAAAACATAAGATGCATTAGTTACTAAATAATAACTTTTCAGCTTATCCAAGCGCTCTTTATACAATACTTTTCCGCACTGATAATAACCTTCGAGTAGTAATTTAAAGGGAAAAGAGCTAGGTTGATAGTTTAATGTTCCCCCCATCGTAAATTGACTATAATTTTTGCGATCTTTAGTCGATTGATTAGAGGCACTAGTTATAGAGTCTTGACTAGTCATGGCAATACCAATAACAGACAAGTTAAAGTCTTTACCTATTTTTTTCGACATCCATAGCATTTCCATAAAGCGATATTGCATATTAGCTTCATAGTAAGTTTCTTGTGATATTTCAGAGTTGTTTGAATAAGAGAAACCAATATCAGCCTTAAAATCATCGTTTAAATTGTATTTAAGCATCATAATATCAAAAGCAGCACCTGTATTGCTCCATTCGCTCGGATCAAAAATTTTTCGATCATCATACTTTAATGCTTGACGCCCTAAGGTTGCTCTCAAGTTAGACAATAGCCGAACCTCTCCATATGCTTCATAAATACTAACTGACGATTTATCTGAGTCGGAATTTTCATCACCCCAAGTGCGAGAATCTTGAAAGGTTACTTTCATTTTAACCCATTCATTAGAAAACTCAGCTCCAATACGTGTGCGTTGATCAATAAAAAAACCTCCTTTAGTACCTGATTTAATTGGTTTACCATATCCATCTCGATATTCGGCACGAGGACGCACTTCGCCATAGATTGTTATATCTTGCGAATAGCCAATGAGAAAACATAAGAAAGCGAAGCCGAGTAATACTTCCCGTTTCAGTTGTTGTTTTATTTTCATAATAGTTTTTATCTCTACATCATCTACTTATTTTAACATATTTAATAGATGTTTTGTTTTTTATAAAAGCTACATTATCAAGCTAAAAGATAGTAGAGGCAGAGAGCAAACTATTAAAATCAACGACTTTCTACAAAAAGTTGACAGATATAGGTACCAATAAGCACAGAGCGCAAGTTAGCTCTATGGTTTTTATCTAACATAAATTCATAGAGAGCTTGATCTATCTCAGCGCTACTATAGCATTCACGTAGTTTCCCAATCGAAAATTCTTTGGGTAAACAACTTACATCAAGCGGATTGAGTTTCCAAAGCGGATCACTACTAAGGTGAGCAAAGGTGTTACTAAACTGGCAATCAAAAATAGATGAATCGCCTACAAACTTATCCCAGTTGCTACGAAACTGCTCTTTCAAACGATCATCAATCTGAATCACATTTGACTGAATTATCTTTTCCTCTACTAGGTCAATCACCGATAACAACATAATCGCTTTATGCGGAGCTAATTTTCCTTGTTTTTTATTCACATGAAGATGTGAACACACATCAATATAATCAGTAAATTGCATAATATTCATTTTCATTTTTTAATAATAGACTGATAACAACTATCAGATTATCTTGTTCTTGCTTATTTAGCCAAAAACGGGTACAAAGCTAGTCATTCTCAGTCTTTAAAATATCAGTTAATGACACAAATTTGAAAAATCATAATAGCTGAAAATATTAAAGTTTATATACTACGAAAAAAACAGTTACCATGAAACATATTATCACCGGTTATTTACTTTTTATATATACATGCGTAATATCTGCACAGAACTACAACACGCTAGATTCGCAAGACCCGATTCAATTCTTAGGAGATAGGATTATCTATCAAAATAAAGAAATTCATTTAGGTCCAAAAGTCTTTTATGTAGATGGTAGCTTAACGATAGCAACAGCAGCCAAACACGCTTATGTATTCAATACTTTCCAAGAAGCTATGCAAAAGCTAACCCCAGGAACTGAGAAAGAGCCGATGCAAGTATTTATCGCTCCGTATGTTTACTGGATAGATAACCCAGATGACCCAGAAATACGAAAAGGGGAAAATGGTAGAGAACCATTTGGCATGATTATTAAATGCCCTTACCTGCAGCTTATCGGATTAAACATCAATCCGGCGAATGTTATTTTAGCCTCAAACAGGGGACAAACACAAGGAGCAATAGGAAACTTTACGATGTTTGATTTTTGGGGTGATGGATTGTTAGTCAAAGACCTAACAATGGGTAATTTTTGCAATGTAGATTTAGAGTTTCCCTTAAAGCCTCAACTTAATAGAAAAAAACGAATGTCGGCCATTACACAAGCTCATGTAGCTTACTGTCATGGAGATAAAATCATAGCTGATCATGTGCGTTTTATTAGTCGATTGAATATGAACCCACTTAATGGTGCAAAGCGAATTCTATTCAATAATTGCCATATGGAAAGCACCGACGATGCACTTACCGGAACAGGTGTATATTTAAACTGTACACTAGACTTTTATGCACCTCGTCCATTTTGGCGAAGTGATATGGGTGGAGCAATATTTATGAATTGTGATTTCTACATCCGTCATCAAGACGATCGTCAGTTTTTCTGTAAAACAGCAGGTCCACTTAGCGTTATTGATTGTCGCTATCATGCCGAGAAATCTATTTATGCTGGGTGGGCACCAATGCCAACAAACTGGCTGCGATGCTATCAATACAATGTAACATTAAATAATCAGTCTTATATACTAGGAAGCGACAACCCACAAAATACAGTTTGCTTAGATCATCATACAGGACTTGCAGCTTATCGCATAGAACATGACAATAAGATAATCTATAATACCTATAATTTGCTACGAGGCAATGACGACTGGGATCTGATGAACGTAAAATCAATCATAGAGTATGCTGGCAAAATACAAAAGCGTGATTTCACCAATATAGCAAGCTGCTTGACAGTAACTCCGCTTACTGGAGAAATACAAACTGGTAAAAAGCCCATTACATTGAAAGCAGAAGTTAAACGGCACAATAATTTTGTATTAAACAACTCTACAGTAAAGTGGAGTATTCAAGAAGGTTATGAAAAGTATGTAAATTTATCGACTACCGAAGGAAATGAATGCATACTTACTGCAACCAATCACGATGACGAAACTGTGCAGTTTACAGTATTGGCTCATACAGCCGAAGGATTAGCTTGCGCCACCGAACTAACAGTTACTCCTGATTTTATAGATGCGCCAACACTAAAAAATCAGCCTCACTTAATTATTAAAAAAGGAAAAGCAAGCATCAACTATGAATTAGAACTCGAAGGAAGAAAAGACGAATCACTTATCACCTGGTATCGTAGCCGTGACGCTAAAGGCGCAAATGCTATTCCTGTATTTGTATCTCGCTTTAACACTCCACAAATCACATATCCACTGACCAAAGATGATATAGGGTATTACCTTATGGTAACTGTTCAACCCAAGCATCTACGTTGTTCACCCGGTCAAGCTGTTAAGGTTATTTCAGCTTCCCAAATAACACAAAAACAAGTTATATGCTCTAATTCCATGGAAACTGATTTTAGCAACTTCCCTACATTTAATCAGCCCAATATTATTCCCGGTTTTTGGACAGTAGATGGTTATAAACCGATAGACACTAATGATTATGACTGGAAAGTGTATCCAGAAAAAGAATATTGGTACTATGGCGAAGGTATTAATGGAGCTAAAGGGACAGGACTACTTCAGCAGCAAAAGGGAGCGCGAATTCTTTACACACCTCTCAGTAGAAACTATCAAGATATGGCTATCACACTCAATGTAGACCCAAGCAAAACTGCAGGTCAAGGATTTGGCAGTGCTACAGGACAGTATCTAGATTTATACATCAAATTTGACACCCAAACACTAACAGGTTATGCACTTCGGATTGTACGTACAACCAAACACAGTAATGCAGTAGACTTTCAGCTTATGGAATATAAAAATGGAGTTGCAACTCCGATTTCTAATTCGGTATCTACCAATTGTTATCGTACCGACTGTACGATAAAGCTTTACACAAAGAATAACAAGCTTATAGCAAAAGCCAGCACAGCAACTCCTACTCCCGAACCTGAAGATAAAGAAGATAAAGAGGTAAAAAAGGAAGTTAATATAGAAGCTCATATTACTATCAACTCTTTTGGCGGAACGGGCGTACAACATACGGGAAGTTGGGGTGAAGGAGCTACAATGCTACATTATCTAAAAGTAGATTGGGAGTAATAAAAAGGGATATGCAGCAAGTGCATATCCCATCTCTATCTTACAGTGCAGTTTCACAACTTCACTGTTTGTCTTTTGTAATTGAAAAATGTTCTCTAAAATTACTTTGTTAAAAAGGAAATATTAACTCTCAGAAATCTTCTCAGACTCAGTTAGCTTTTCATCAGAAACTTCAACTGCACCATCATTAGTCCCCATATCAATAGAATCTAAGTCTGCCAATTCAGAATCATCTACAACTATATCTCCAGCAACTTTATTGATAATAACTTGATCAGTCGATTTAATATCACCCAAATCCACAGCATTTTGTTTAATCATTTTCAAGTCACTAATTTGACCTTTCAAAGCTTTTACAATGCCACCAATTTGGCTGCCTCCAAATGCCACTAACAGAGGACCGTCTTTGATATACTTGCCATGTGTAAGTGCAAGCAATGGATTAGATGCCATTTCCAAAGTAGCAGTTGTTGTTTGTAGTGAGATATTAGTCATATTTAATGTAATATCAGTAGTACTCATCAACACATCTATAGATTGCAATAAAGTAGTCGAGAAATTCTTTTTATTCCCTTCTTGATCAGTAATTTTCAAAACATAACACAGTTCACCATCAGGCGATTTTGTATATGTAGTATCAATTCTAAAAATAGAAACAGCTTCTTTAGCAGCAATTAGCGATTCATAAGTAGAGTTACAACTATTGATATATTCATCAACAACTTGATTTCCAGAAAGCTTACTTGGCATTTTCCATTCATAAGGCTTTTTTTCTTTCTTTTTTTTCTGTGCATAAGTTATTGTTGGAGCCATAATAAAAGCAGCCAACAAGCAAATAAACAAACTTTTCATAACAAAAATAATTTAAGAGATTACTAATAAAAGCACTATCTTTTTTTAGGCGCTAACTTTATAAAAAGCTTATAATGTTGTCCTAATTCAAGTTTTTGATTATAAGGTTTCTGATAGTTTGGATTATTTTCAGGACAAAAGCTTATCGTATCATATTTACCATTAACCCAAATACTAAAAGTTCCATCATTGGCACTCTCGCCCAATTTTTCAGTCTGTCCATATTCGGTAGTTCCATAAATAGTAACATTAGCAATAGGAATAGATTGATTTAAATTATCAACAACTTTTCCGGTGACAACTCGATCTATTTGTGGAAGAATGGTTTCATATTCTTCATTGTATTTCAAACAGTAAGCATCTGTATTATTGAGCTTCAAAACTTCATTTCGAAAGCGTTTGGCTAAGTTATGATAATATGTTACACTGTCTGTGTTTGAGTTCAACACTCTATTAGGTGTCATACGGAGCTTTTCTGCTTTTTCAAAAAGAGCCTTAGCATTATGAGAATATTTTGCAACCTTTTTCACTGTAGCAATTCGTTCTTCAATATCACTCTCTGTTGGAACATCCTCACACTTTTGTGCATTTGTAAACGATTTTAAAGCCTCAACATAATTACCCATTACAAAAAACTCTACTCCCTTATCATAATTGCCCTGATAAGTATATTTTTCATTGGGATCAAAAACCAAATAACGATAAGTCTCTTTGGGTAAAAGCTGAACATTAAGCTTCACAGATGAATACCCATCGGATGAAATAGAAATCACCCGTTTATTATCATCTGCATTCAAATAAAAATAAATAGTATCGACATTTATACCATTTGCCACTCCGCGAGCTATATTCTCTAAAGAAACATCACCCATATTAGATTTATAGACAAGGGGATAAGTTGATTCTATAATTATTCTAGAACTCGGTTTATTATCTTTCATTTTTATAGAAACAGATTTTTCCTCTTTTCCTCCTTCTGCTTCTAGTTTTTTTTGCGCACTGAGTGTCATCGATACAAAACATGCCAATATCAGTAAATAAAAACACTTCATAGAGTAGCTATTTTATTGATTTTAGAATTCAAATTCACCCAATTGAAAAACTTCGTTTCGCGGAAACACTTTTCCATTCAGCATATAAGGTTGCCAAGTACGAACATGGATTAACATTTCTGTTTCACTATGAAATTCAATGGCCAAAAACAACCAGCCATCATCACTATAATTTGATGTTCTCCATGCCTGTCGAAGCGTTACCCCATAAACATCATTATTGCCCGGATGTTGTAATACAGAAATATCATCAAACCCAATATTAACATATTTATTGTTAGCAAAAACTCGTTTAAGTTTTTCCATATACTGAGTCTTATTCTGCTTTACATATTTCACTTTCTCCTCATCGAGGCCCTTCATTTTATCGCCAGTAGCCTTATATACACTGCCTGTTATGATTAGTACATCATCGCTATACATACTCCCTATCAATGGAGTATCTTTACGATTATACGCAGTTCTAAAGTTCTCTATAAAATCTAAAATCATCTGTCTCCTACGCAAATCAGTTACCGATTTATTAGCTTTAATAATAGATTGATATTTATGATTTTCTATTGCGAAATAGAAGGATTCAATTTTACCATCAGGTAAAAAATTGATTACAGCATCTTGATTCTCATTATTCTCTTTTACAATAAAAGGTAAATTACGAATTTGGAAACCTTTGTTTGTATTTAAGCAGCGTCTGATAACCTCTGTGTCAACACATCGATAAGGTGAATTTTCCCAAATCTGAAGTATATTTTGACGCGCTTCACTAGTCATATTAATAGTAGATAAATCTGGAGTCTGATTATTAAAATATGCAGTATTCAATGCAGTTACTAAATCACTAGCATTTGCGCTCATACTTTGACGTAGTGCTTCATTGGTCTGATCTGAAATTTCTACTACTGTTTGATATTGCGCAAATGCATTTGAAATTGGCAATAACAACATCAGATACAATAATGCAATTTTACTTCTTTTCATACGATAATTCATTTTAAGTCGGATCAATAATTTTATATCAGTTTTCGGTTAAATAAAGCCAGTAAATAGTATCACTAACTGTTCGATAATCAACAGAGTTACCTGAAATCAAACCAATTTTCATAGCATCTGATGTTTTATCTAACACATCTGTTAACTTACCATCTTTGATTATTACAAAGTAACAAAGTTCAGGATTCTGGAGGGTAGTTAACCGACCATACACCAAGTTTCCTTTACTTTTGTGATTATTCAAGTAAGCTCCAACCTCTTTTGATTCTGTCAATTGAATTAATTGAGCAATGGTTGGATGAATGTCTGAAATAGTTAAGCAATTTGTATTTGTTTCTTGATTTTCGACTTTTTCTTCCTCAATAGAACCGACAGAACCTGACTTTATGGGTTCAACAGACGATTTTAAAACAGATACTTCCACAGGCGAATCGGTTTTTTGATTAGCTTCTGATGCAGTATATATTCCAGAATTTAACTCATTTTCTGATGCTATATTTTCAGTTGCTACATTATCATTAGAAGTAGCAACCAATGAAGGACCATCAGGTGAAAGTCTTACCACCATCAACTGCCTGTTGCCATTAACCTTTAAATCCACCTCTTTTTTCAATAAGAAAGCAATCACTCTTACCCTACCCTCAAGTGGAATAGTAATACTTCCAATATTTTCATCAAAACCTTTAAAGTCGACCATAGAGATATTATTATCTTGTTCCATTGCATTCTCTGAAATCATCATTTTCAGTTCTTCTACAGCTAACCTAGCAGCCTCATCTTCGGTTGCTGCAGCACCATCGCCGTAATAATAATTACCCGATATTTTAATCTCTCGTTCCATGGTCCTCGATTCATTTTGCTGAGCATAGATGAATGAACATGCAAGCCATAGGTTGATAATAGAATATAAAATTATCCTTTTCATAGGCCTTTGAGTTGTATTTTATTTATTTTTCTCTTTTAATTCTTCCTCATAAAGTGACAAAATATTATCACCTGGGATATAAGCATACCAACGTGCTGCAAGATTTCCTCCCTGCTCAGCGAATAGCTCTTTAGGAGTTGTTTTAATATGCAGCATATGATAATAGTTTAGATTCTGATTATGCAAAATTATAGTCGATTCAACACTCTCTGTGCTCATATTTTCAATTCCTACATAGGCATCAAACCCATTTGCTTTGATGAACTTTAGCAGATGGCTCAGAGATATAGCAAATTGTTTTTTCGATTTCCCATACAACTGCTGTTCCACCACTATTTTAAGCTTAGAGGAATGTTGAAGAGGTTCTTGAAAAAGGTTATTAAAAGAGGCTTCTAGTTGATTAGGAGTATAAATTACGCTATAGCTACCATCACTTTGTTTCTGAAAAAAAGTAGAGTTAGTCATATCTTTTATAAATAAATATCCATTATTTAATAAATAAATATGATCAACTTCACTTAAATTTTCGTCATTAGATATTTCTCTTGAAATAACGTCAGGATATGAAAACAGTAGAACACTCTCAAGCTCTTGTTCCAGCTCTTTTTTATCTTTACTCGTCAATATTTGAATATTGGCAGGAAACATCAATGCTAAGTTATCAACTCCATCACTCCATGTTATCAAGTAACGCAAGCTATCACGCCTTACTGAAATCTCTTTTTTTCTACGCAATAGATTAAATCCATCCGATATATTCCATGGAGTTCCTGTTTGATAATCCATACCATTATACAATAGGCGACTTTTGCTATGGTCAAGTGTTAATGATATTTCACGATAGTCTTTAGCCAAAGCTAACTCTAAAAACTTTCTATTAATAAATGAGGATAAAACTGGCTCTTCCAAGCCTTGTACTATATTTAACCCTATATCAGAGATTCTCCCATCGGTTTTTGTGAACACAATAGGGAAGTCTTGAATTATCCCCTGGCCTTGTTGCTGAATGGCAAGAGGAAGTTTATCATAAATAGATTGAATTTGAACATAGTCTATTTGTTGACTATATACTATATTTACAGTATATAGTGCAACAAATAAAACAATATGTTTAAGCTTTATCTTCATTATTCAGCTCTACCAATAGTAAGAGTTTCTTTTATATCACCATTTTTAGCAAACAACTTACCAAAATCAAGTTGACCACCATACCATGTTCCGATAACATATTCACCAGGTTCGGCATACCGTTTCTTGCTATCGTGTTTTGATATAAGCGTACGCACATTATAAGTCATTTTACCCTGTCCTTCAGCTTTACCATTTTTAATATCACCCACATAAGTACCATAGGGTAAAGTCAGTGTTCCCGACACAGCAGATTGACTGACTGTCTTTTGTGCTGGTTGTTTTACAGGCTCTGCAACTACTGGTTCAGCAATAGGTGTGGACTCTACAACAGGTTCAGCAACAGGTTCAGCAGCAGGTTCTGTAACCGGCTCAGCTTGAGGAGTCTCGACAACTATTACCGTTTCAGCTCCCGGTAAATCTTCATCCGAAGGTTGAAAAAGGAAAAAAGCAGCAAGTCCACCGATAGCCAAAACAGCAACAACCGCAATAACAATCTTCAATTTACCTCCATTTCCATTACCACCTTCACCTCCATTACCGTTTGTAGTGCCGCCACCAATAGGCTTTAACTCTTTTTCGCACTCTTCGCATACAAATGCAGTTTTCTCAACCTCCTGAACATCTCTTGATCTAGCTTTTGAGCAGCCGTCAATATTTCTACAAATTCCTTTAACTTTTGCCATAACTTTATTTTTCTTCTAATGTATCTGCTATACCAGATGCTATTTGTTTATATTCAAGATATACCGGATCTAAATCATTTCCTTTACAAGCTGCAAGTACATCATTTCGGAGAACTGCTCCAATAGATTTGATTAATTGCATTTTGTCATCAACATGTACATAGCCATTGAGTTTTTGGCGTACAAGTTTCACAACTTTCTCTGCATCTTCTTCGCTAGCTACCAATTTATCAACAGCCTGAAGTGTGTTTTTACCTAACATCACCCAAGAACCGATATCGCCAAATCGATCTTCAAAACCAATCGCTTTTTGTGTAACTCCAGTTGTAGGATTGGTTTTATCAACCACTACTCCCATTGCAAAAGCAAGCAATACTGTTGGTATGAGTTCTTTTTTCTTTTCAGATATTGATTTATCGAAAATTGGAGGTAATGATTCAACAAAGCTTTCAGTATGCATTACCATCTTATTTAAAGAGCCTGATGAACCTATTAGTTTTTCATCATAAGCCTCTTTAAGATTGGCAGCATTGGCTAGATAACGGATTGGGAAACCGCTAGCTGCAGCTACTACTACTATTTGATTAGGTTTATAATTGACCGAAACATCACTCTCTTTAAAGCCAGGACAACATCTTGTAAACATAGAAATAAATTTATCTCTAAAGTTTGACGGATCGTTATACTCTGGCAAACTTAATTGCAACATTTTCATCATAGGAGTTGCCGAATCTTTTCCTGGCAAGATTTTAGACATCTCTTCGGAATTAAACTGAAGATAACACTGAGAAGAGCGAATGATATGATTTACAAATTCCTCTAAACGCTCATCGGTATTATACTCTTGCTTAATTTTCTCAAGGATATTTACTTGAAGCATTTTCTGATTAGCATCTGATGCAGCAACATTATTCATGGCAGTAATTGCACTTGTCAAACAAGAGTTAATAAAAATATTGCTTGCAGCAGATAAATCGATACGCTCTAAAAGTGCGCCAAAGCTACGTTTCCCATCTTCACCCAAAAGAGCCTTGAGGTCAGCTCTAATCTGACGCGCATTGTTGCTTTGCATTTCACCATCGGTAGTAAACCTTTTTGTTATTTCACGAACTTGTTCCGGATCATACTTCTTTACTATTTTTCCATCATTATTCTTATTATCAGTTTGCACTTGACACTTTGAGTTCACCTGATCTTCGACTATAGTTGTTAGCTCTGTGAGTAAGGAGCCAAGCTCTTCTGAATTTTTGAGCAATGCAGCAAGTTCATCAATAACCGCTTGCAATAATTCAATAGCATAGCGAAGACTCTCTATCTCTGTATTTAAAGTATAGAAATCGCACTTCTTATTTTTATAAGCTGAAAATATTTTAGCAGATGCATTTGTCAACATATCTTTCAACCAATGAATATGATCCCAGTCATGATTTATCGTTGACAATGCCGGCATTATATCTTCGTTTATCTCAAGCTCTTTGGCAGCAATGCGTTCTTTGAACTCATTGATACGTACCTCAGAGTTACTAATTAGCTCACTGATATATTTAATAATTTCAAGCATTGATTTCTGTCCACCAATCCAATCATTAAATAACTTTTCTTCGATATGTCTTTTTATAAAAGAGGCATAAGCCTTCTTCTCTTTACGCTGTGTCCTATAGAAGTTCTTAACACCTTCAGCGCGAAAATCTTTATTAAAATAGTCTTCGCACAGCTGACTAAACAAAGCCAGCCATCTGGTTTTATCTTTTTCGGCTTGAGCATCATCAGCAAAGAACTGAGTTACATTTTCCCATCCAGAAGTGATAAGCTGCCAATTCTTATTATTAGCATTTTCAGACAATGGTTTTTGAAGGGTAAGGTAGTTATCACTCAGCAATAGTGTTTCTAGAGTAGCTTTATTCTTTATTTCGGAAGCATATCCCATACCCACCTCCTCTAATGAACATTCATCATATCCGATGCCATCGCGCCAGATGTTAAACTTCATTTGGCGTGTTGCTTGTCTTGCAAAGCTATAGGCCACATATTCTTCAATTTCAGTTTCGGGATACTCAATGCGCTTGATACCGAAAGTCATAAACTTACGGCTATGAATTGGATTTCCGGAAGAGCTACATTCGGGATCTCCTCCATCATTTTCACAAGATGAAAGACGTTCCATCTTACCATTGGACGACATATCAGCACTTACAATTTTTTGGAATAAAAAGTCGGCAACAGCAGCAGGTAGCTCTGACCCAATCTTCAATTGCTTGCCTGCCTCGTTCACATTAGTAAATAAATAGGCACCTTCGAAAGCATTGATACGATTCAGCAATCGTTTAACATTGCCGCTTTCATCCTTAGCACCGGTAACATCAACCGGCAAATAAGCTCCTATACTCATTGCATTAAGTTCGCTTAATGCTGCATAACCATTTGCTTTATAAAAGCCCGAGTCGTGCGAAGAGTCAACCAAAATCATCTCTGGCACATATAAATACAGAAGTAGTTTGAAGTTATCACCTACTCCATGGCGAGGACCATATTTTTTTCGTATCTGTGCAATGGTATCAACTATAGAACCAGAGCCGGTACCACCAGCAAGTCCGGCACAAACATGAAATACACACTCTTGATCTCCCCCATCATTCAGTCTCTGAACAGCATTAGAAAGCCGTTCTACAAAATTATCTTGATTTTTTGTAGTAACATTGTTGGCAAAAAGCAGACGTCCCAAACGACGACGTTGTCCACCAATACCAGTACTAATCAATCCACCTATATCTTTCATTAGCTCCCTATCTTCAGGAGTTATAAAAGCCTCGATACCTGGATATTGGTGAAGATTATCAAGTACCGATGCTCCAATTCCATTGATTGAAATTTTCTGTGCAGGCAATAGATGAACCGATCCCCCCATCGTTTTCCACTCACTTTTATCATCAAGATCTGCAGGAGATGAGTCAACATATAAATACTCTATTTTTATTCTTCCAGTAGGATTATTGCTACGAAACTCTTCATAAATACGTTTACGCATTTCTCTTAGAATCTTTCCGCCTGTGCCACCTAATCCAATAATTAAATGATTTGCCATAGTATAATAGTTTTATTTAATAATGACGTTTTTTTCCTCTTTCCCTATACGCAGGTTTTCTTGAATGTGACGCTGCTGAATTATAGTTTCTTTGGGGAGTTGAGCCGATAATAGTAAGTAATATAAGATAGATAATCTGTATAGCGAGCATACAAATTAAAGCTATTTTCATGATAAACTTTAACCGATGATAAATTCCATTAAAACAAGATGTTACACTCTCTTTTATAAATTCAATAGCGGTAAACTTATCGCAGATAGCTGTAGAAGCTAAGTTTGTTTGAATAGATACTGATTCTATTGTAGATTTAAGCAAAGGATACTCTGCCGATAATTGATTTTTGATGTATTGATAGTCAATAGAATTAGTGCTAGAAGAGTTAGAGATAATATTATTAATGAGTTGTTCATTGGTCGTCAAAAGATTGTTTGCATTATCGTGTATTGTTTCTACAAGTGTCACTATTGACTTTGAGTAGAAAAACAGCGACAATAATATAACAGACAAAACAAATGAAAGTATTGTCAATATCCCATGCCATAAATTAAAATCATTTTTTCTAAATATAATTTTAACAATAAAAAAGCACAAAACAATTGACTATCAATACATCAAAAA
>DKPL01000008.1:45407-45703 GCA_002471185.1 Bacteroides sp. UBA7335 | reverse complement strand
ATTGCAGATCGTCCAGGTGGATATACTCGTATTATCAAGACTGGTCACCGTTTAGGTGATAACGCAGAAATGTGTTTCATCGAATTGGTAGACTACAATGAAAATATGGCGAAAGATAAAGTGGCTAAGAAAGCTACTCGTACTCGTCGCTCTAAGAAAGCTTCAGTTGAAGCTGCTCCTGCTACAGAAGCACCAGCAACAGAAGCTACATCAGCAGAATAATTTACCAATTATTTCTATATAGCAAAAGGCTACTTCATTATTGAGGTAGCCTTTCTTATTATCTACACTTTCTT
>DKPL01000008.1:44658-45230 GCA_002471185.1 Bacteroides sp. UBA7335 | reverse complement strand
TTTCTTATTATCTACACTTTCTTCTTATTACTCTGATATTTTTATTCCCATTTTTTTCATCAAGAAGCATGCGTTCATATTTTGTGCTATGCCTTCCTTTATTTCATACGAGAATTCTAGATTGTCATTGCATATATCCGCTTCGAAACAATAATTGTGTATGCTTTCTGGGAAGTGGTTGATTAGTTCCCCTAACAATAAATCATGTGTAGCAATTATTCCATCTGCATTCAATTCTATAAATTGTTTTATAAGCGCAAAAGATCCTTTCTGTTTATCTATCGAATTTGTTCCTTTCAGAATCTCGTCTAATACTATAAAGAGCTTTTCTCCTTGAGTTAGCTTGTTTATAATGAAGCTCAATCGTTTCACTTCAGCAAAGAAGTAAGACTCATTATTGATTAAAGAATCTGTAGTTTTAAGGCTCGTAATTAATTGTGAAGGATATAGCTCCAGTTTACTTGCATATACTGGCATTCCGATGCAAGCTAGTAGGTAGTTAATACTCACCGTGCGTAAATAGGTACTTTTGCCTGCCATATTTGCCCCAGTCACTATTAAGAAGTAAGGTT
>DKPL01000008.1:11404-44469 GCA_002471185.1 Bacteroides sp. UBA7335 | reverse complement strand
ATTAAGAAGTAAGGTTCCTTTGGAATATTTATATCATTACAGACACATTTATCTCTTCTCATCAACGGATGGCCTAATCCTTCTCCTTTTACAATAAATGGATGTTCGATGAATGTTGGGTAGCAATAATCAGGATGATTGTATGCAAAAGTAGCTAGTGAGCAGTAGGCGTCCATTTGTGCAACGGCTTTTACCCATTTAGGTAATGAATTAGCATATTTCTCTTTCCATTTCTCTACCTTTATAGCCTGCCTTAGCTCCCAGAAAAACAATCCATTTAATAGCACTGTGATGAAGATATTGTTTCTTTGATCAAGAGCATTAAGAAGTTTACCCAATTGTTTTGTAGCGCTTGAAGCTGCTTTATTTTCCATTTCGACTAGTGCTTTAATATCCCTTAGATTATCACATTTAAAATTACTATTTTCAATAATTTCTATCAGTTGCGAATAGGTCATTAATACTTGTAGTTTCTTATCATATGAGTTTTGCACCATGCTAACCTTTTTAGTGAACGAAAAACTAACAATTATGAACATTGAAAATAAAAAACCACAAATGCTGAATGATATGACTCCTAGATAGCCCAATAATAAGCATATTGCATTACATGCTAGTGCTATATATGGAAGCAGTCTTGCTATTTTGTTATTTAATAGTATGGGTAGTTGATTTGCCCAACTTCTCATCTCCTCCTCATTCATCATGGTGCGGCAATTTTCTAGTCCTATCACCCTAAAGTTTTGCCTCTTGTCAATATCTTCAGTTAGCTCTTTAGTAGCTTCTTGTCTTTTTATGATTTCACTTTTCTCCTTTAAGTGATTGCTTAGCCAGCTTCCCAAAACCTTTTTACCTACTTGCGTAGAGGTACGGTTGATATATTGAAATAGAGAATTTTCTCCGAAAACATCGAGATCATAACTATACAAATGAGTGGGGTCTATAAAATCACTTCCATCATCAAATTCCTTATATTCATATTTTAGAGCTGCTACTTCTTGTTGATTTACTTTTCTTAATCTTTCGAGATATGATTTCGATTTAAACAACCTATTTTGATATTTTGCGATTAGTAGAAATAACGCTGTTCCAATCAAAATTATTCCTGTCACCAATAGCCACCCCATCTCTTTGTAGTAGAAGCTACCTGCCAATACCGCAGCAAATAGTAAAAGCTTAATTGTCCCGGCATGATAAATTTTTCGTTTTACAGCGTTTAGCTCAGTTGTTGTATTGGTTATTCTAGCCTTGTAACACTCTTTTAGTTCTTTATAATTTTTCATTTGTATCTGTTTTGCAACAAAAGTAATAATAATGAGCTCTTTTCATAAATAGTATTCCTCAAAGTTGTTCTTTTCATCTAAAAATAATATATTGTTGAGTTCCCAACATCCACCATTAAATCAGTCTATTATGATCAAACTATATTTGCTTTTCGTATGTATGCTTAGTTCACTGTTCATTTCTGCTCAAACTATAGTTTATGGTAATCTAAAAGACTTGTTGGCTAATCAAGGCATTGCAAAAAGTGGTGTCTTTGTTGAGAAACGTACTAGAAATAAGATTGTGCTAAATGGAGGTGCCGATTTTAAGGTATCTTCTGATGATGACAAAGCAATCAATCATTATTTAAAAAAGCGATGCTATGCAATACGAATAGACAGTAATCTTTATGTCAACTGCAAGCGGCTTCATTATAAGAAGATGCGATTTGGTAACTGGTACGCACCTGCCCTTATTATTGCTGGCAACGTCTACTTTAGTGCAGTACCACTTGGCTCAGTCGTTGCCCAATCGTCCAGAACGATGAAAGTTAAATTAGGAGGTGAGCTTGGTGATGCCATTGCGTCTTCGGGATTAGTAGGTAAGCGTGTCTATTACAAGATCGATGGCGATACAGGTCAACTTAGTTTTGTTAGTAAAGCTTGCATGTTCGACTTATTGGAGTCACAGCCCCAACTACTACGGTCGTACCTTGAAGAAGATAGTGAGTCGGCTGAGGTGATAGGCAAATATTTGCAGCTTCTTCAGAATATAGAATAATAGTCATTTTGCTAATATTATTCTATATTTCTTTGTTAATTGAATCATTATCTCTATATTGTGCGGAGTTATTTAGCTGTTGTGCTGACAGTTTGTAAACCTTATAATCATTGTTATGAAGATAGCTCTAAGCAACAGACTTCCCAAATATCCGACTTTTGTCGCAGATATCAGGCGGGCTCCCGATCGTGGGTTTACCCTTACACCTACCCAAACCTCCCTAGCACTTCGCAATGCTTTGCGATACATTCCAAGTGAATTACATCCTGTGTTGGCCCCTGAGTTCTTAGAAGAACTTCGCACCCATGGTCGCATTTATGGTTATCGCTATCGTCCTCAAGGTGATTTAAAAGCTAAGCCGATAGATGAGTATAAAGGGAAATGCATTGAAGGAAAAGCATTTCAGGTGATGATTGATAATAATTTGAGTTTTGACATTGCCCTCTATCCTTACGAGCTTGTTACTTATGGCGAAACAGGACAAGTTTGTCAGAACTGGATGCAATATCAATTGATAAAACAATACCTCGAAGAGTTAACCCAAGATCAAACCCTCGTTATTGAATCGGGACATCCTTTAGGACTATTTCGTTCGCGCCCCGATGCTCCTCGCGTTATTATCACCAATGCCATGATGGTAGGTATGTTTGATAACCAGCACGATTGGCACCATGCCATGCAGTTGGGAGTTGCCAATTACGGACAGATGACTGCGGGTGGATGGATGTACATCGGTCCACAAGGCATTGTGCATGGCACATTCAATACCTTACTCAATGCCGGGCGCATGAAGCTCGGTGTTTCGCAAGACGGTGATTTGCGCGGATACCTATTCGTTTCCTCCGGCTTAGGTGGTATGAGTGGGGCTCAACCCAAAGCTGCTGATATAGCCGGTGCGGCAAGCATCATAGCCGAAGTAGACCTCTCGCGCATTGAAACTCGCCATCGCCAAGGGTGGGTACAGCACGTTACTGCCAATTTGGGTGAAGCTTTCTGCAAAGCTCACGAAGCCATGTTACAGCGTAAGTCCATCTCAATAGCCTATCATGGCAACATTGTAGATTTATTAGAATATGCCGCCAAGGTTAATGCTCCCATTCATTTACTCTCTGATCAGACTTCCTGTCATGCAGTTTATGAAGGAGGATACTGTCCGGTAGGACTCACATTCGAAGAGCGCACCCGTATGCTTCATGAGCATCCTAATGCTTTTCGCAGCCTAGTTGATGCCTCATTGCATCGACATTTTGAAGTCATTAAAAAACTAGTATCTCGAGGAACTTACTTTTTCGATTATGGGAATTCTTTCATGAAAGCCATATATGATGCCGGTGTTATGGAGATTTCGCGCAATGGAGTAGACGAGAAAGATGGTTTCATTTGGCCTAGTTATGTGGAAGATATTATGGGGCCTGAACTATTCGACTATGGTTATGGCCCATTCCGTTGGGTTTGCCTTAGCGGAAAGCACGAAGACTTGGTGAAGACCGACCGTGCAGCTATGGAGTGCATCGACCCCAATCGTCGTGGGCAAGATTTAGACAACTACAACTGGATACGCGATGCAGAGAAAAATCAACTTGTAGTGGGTACCCAGGCTCGCATCTTATATCAAGATGCCGAAGGGCGACTTAAGATAGCTTTGCGATTTAACGAAATGGTTCGTAAAGGCGAAGTTGGACCTATCATGCTTGGACGCGACCATCACGATGTTAGTGGCACCGACTCTCCTTTTCGCGAAACCTCTAATATAAAAGATGGTAGCAATGTAATGGCCGATATGGCTGTGCAATGTTTTGCCGGCAACTGTGCCCGTGGCATGAGTCTGGTTGCTCTACACAACGGTGGTGGAGTAGGCATCGGCAAGTCCATCAATGGTGGGTTTGGAATGGTGTGCGATGGCAGCGAACGTGTAGACGAGATACTTCGTTCGGCTATGTTGTGGGATGTGATGGGCGGAGTAGCCCGACGCTCTTGGGCGCGCAACAAAAATGCCATGCAAACCACGCGTCAGTTCAATCAAGATCACGATGACTTCTATCAGATTACCTTGCCCCATGTAGCAGATGAACAATTCATTAACCAATTAATAAACGAGACCTTATGACTTGGAATAAAATTATGGAGTGTGTGCCCAACTTTAGCGAAGGCCGCGACCCAGAGAAGATAGATAAAATAGTAGCTCCATTTCGTGCTAAAGCCGGAGTGAAACTACTCGATTACAGTAATGATGAAGACCATAATCGCTTGGTGGTAACTTTAGTCGGCGAGCCCGAGGCACTTTGCGATGCATTGTTCGAATCTATCGGAATAGCCATTGAGCTTATCGACCTCAATCATCACAAAGGGCAACACCCTCGGATGGGTGCAGTAGATGTAGTGCCCTTCATCCCAATAAAGAATGTCACGATGGAAGAGGCCGTACTGCTTTCACACAAGTTGGCCGAGCGAGTTGCCGATGCTTATCAGTTGCCTGTTTTTCTTTATGAGAAATCAGCCTCTTCGCCCCAACGCGAAAATCTTGCCGCCATTCGCAAAGGCGAGTTCGAAGGCATGGCCGATAAAATATTGCTCCCCGAGTGGAAACCCGATTTCGGTCCGGCACAACGCCATCCCACTGCCGGCACAGTAGCCATTGGTGCACGTATGCCATTGGTAGCTTACAACATCAACCTCAACACACCTAGTCTCGAGATAGCCACCGATATCGCTAAGAAGATACGCTTCATTGGTGGTGGACTGCGTTACTGCAAGGCGATGGGCGTAGAGCTTACAGACCGTGGCATCACCCAAGTCTCCATCAACATGACCGATTATTCTAAAACCGCACTGTATCGTGCTTTCGAGTTGGTTCGTATAGAAGCTCGACGCTATGGGGTGAGTATTGTGGGCAGCGAAATCATCGGGCTAGTACCTATGGAAGCGCTCATTGATACTGCTGCCTACTACCTCGGATTAGAAAACTTCACCATGGAGCAAGTACTCGAAGCTCGCATCATGGAGTAACCATCATTAGCACTGCCTATGAGTAACCTGATTATAAAAAACGCTCACATTGTTACCCCGATTGGGCATACTGCCCGTTGCGGTAGTGAGATGAGTCAGTTGTTCGATCTACCTCGTGGAACCATTGAAATAACCGATGGACGCATCACCTATGTAGGCGAAAATTTGTCTGAAGACAAGCCTGGCTATCAGGTGCTTGATGCACAAGGCAATGTTGCATTGCCCGGCTTTGTCGATTCTCACACCCATCTGGTTTTTGGTGGTTATCGCCCCGACGAATTTATTTGGCGGATAAATGGTGATAGCTACATGAGCATTATGGAGCGTGGAGGAGGCATCTTCAACACCGTTCGTGCCACTCGTGAGGCCTCTTTTGACGAGCTCAAACACAAGGCTGAGTGGTATATCAATGTAATGAGTGGTATGGGGGTAACTACTGTGGAGGGAAAAAGCGGGTACGGGCTCGATTGCGATACCGAGCTCATTCAGCTTGAGGTGATGAAAGCCATCAATCAAAACCCTCATCGTAAAGTCGATATAGCTACTACCTTTCTGGGTGCGCATGCACTGCCACACGAGTATGCCGGTAGGTCTCACGACTACATTCAGTTCTTGATACACCAGATGCTCCCATTGATTAAGGAGAAGAAACTAGCCGAGAACTGCGATGTATTTTGCGAAAAAGGGGTCTTTACCGTGGCCGAGTCGCGCGAGTTGCTTGCTGCAGCAAAAGCAATGGGGTATGGCATAAAGATACATGCCGATGAAATTGTACCCTTTGGAGGTGCCGAACTAGCCGGAGAACTTGGTGCATTGAGTGCCGATCATCTTCTTCATGCCTCCGATGCCGGAATTCGTGCTATGCAACAAGCCGGTGTAGTGGCTACCTTGTTACCACTAACTGCCTTTACTCTTCGCGAACCCTATGCTCGTGGTCGCGAGATGATTGACAACGGTTGTGCAGTGGCATTGGCCACCGACCTCAATCCGGGTAGTTGCTGCTCAGGCTCCATCCCGTTGCTCTTTGCATTGGCTTGCATCTACATGCACTTATCGGTTGAAGAAGCCATTACAGCACTCACTCTCAATGGTGCCGCTGCCCTTAATCGTGCCCATAGCATTGGCAGTCTTGAAGTTGGCAAGTGGGGAGATGTAGTGATTCTTGATGCCGATACGCCCAATGTGCTGCCCTATTATACGGCCATGAACGCTGTGAAGAATACAATCAAACGTGGTTTGGTAATAAGTTGATTATCAGTGTGTAAATGGCTGTGTGGTGCGCATATAGCTCCAGCACGGTGCGCATATAGCTGCACCATGGTGTGCATATAGCTGTACCACGCTGAACATATAGCTCCAGCAAATAGAGTAGCGATGTATTGCATAAGTCATCTCTATAACTTAAAATATAGATAAGTAAACCTTTAAATAAAAATTACTATGTTAGTCGATTTAACTCTGAAAGATTTCCTTCATAAAGTATCGGGAAGTGATCCCGTTCCCGGTGGTGGAAGCATTGCTGCACTCAACGGTGCCATTGCTGCTGCACTTACTGCGATGGTAGCCGGACTCACTATTGGTAAGAAAAACTATATCGAACATCAAGCACTGATGGAGCGCATCAATGCACTGGCTCTAACAGCACAAAGCGAATTTTTGGTCGATGTAGATCGCGACTCTGATGCCTACAACCAAGTATTTGGTTGCTACAAGATGCCCAAAGCTACCGACGAAGAAAAAGAATTGCGCAGCAATGCCATCCAAGAAGCCACACGCTATGCTGCTTTGGTACCGATGCAAGTTGCTCGCAATGCCTTTGAACTGATGACACTCATTAATGATGTAGCTCGATACGGCAATAAAAATGCCATAACAGATGCTTGTGTAGCCATGATGTCGGCACGTTCGGCAGTGATTGGTGCTTTAATGAATGTACGCATTAACCTCGGATCGCTCAATGACAAGGTGTTTGCCGAACAACTATTCGACGAGGCCGACTGCCTTGAAATGAAAGCTTGTAAAATAGAACAAGAGTTGATTGACACCGTAAAACAAGAACTGAAACTATGAGCAACGTATACCAAGTAGGTTCGGGCAGTCTCACCTTCGAGATTATCGAACGCATCATCAATGAGAATTTAAAGCTGGAGTTAGCTCCCCAAGCCAAAGAACGCATTGAGCGTTGTCGCAACTATCTCGACAAAAAAATAGCCGAATCGGATGCACCGCTTTATGGCATCACCACTGGTTTTGGCTCGCTGTGCAACAAGAATATATCGCTTAGCGAACTTGGCACCTTGCAAGAAAACCTCATCAAGAGTCACGCTTGTAGTGTAGGCGAAGAAATCAGTCCAGTCATTATCAAACTGATGATGCTCTTCAAGGCACATGCTTTATCTTTAGGACATAGTGGTGTACAGCTAGTCACGGTGCAACGCATCCTCGATTTTTTCAATAATGATGTGATGCCTATAGTTTACGACCGTGGATCACTTGGTGCTTCGGGAGATTTAGCGCCACTGGCCAACCTATTCTTGCCACTCATCGGGGTAGGAGATGTTTGCTACAAAGGCAAAAAACGCGAGGCCATCAGTGTGCTCGATGAGTTTGGTTGGGAACCCGTCAAACTGAAAAGCAAAGAGGGGTTAGCCTTGCTCAACGGTACTCAGTTTATGAGTGCCAATGGTGTGTTTGCTATTCTCAAAGCCTTTAGACTCTCCAAAAAGGCCGATCTTATTGCAGCACTTTCTCTCGAAGCTTTTGATGGCCGTATTGAGCCTTTTATGGATTGCATTCAGCAGATACGACCTCACAAAGGACAAATAGAAACCGGTGAAGCCTTTCGTAAATTGCTCGATGGTAGTGAAATTATTGCACACCCCAAAGCACATGTGCAAGATCCATACTCGTTTCGTTGCATCCCTCAGGTACATGGTGCTACCAAAGATGCCATACGCTATGTGGCATCAGTACTACTCACCGAGATTAACTCCGTGACCGACAATCCCACCATTTTCCCCGATGAGGATCGCATCATTTCGGGTGGAAACTTTCACGGACAACCGCTTGCCATCTCGTATGACTTTTTGGCCATAGCATTGGCCGAATTGGGCAATATCTCCGAGCGTAGAGTAGCACAACTCATCATGGGGCTTCGTGGTCTCCCCGAGTTTTTAGTTGCCAACCCCGGACTCAATTCCGGTTTTATGATTCCGCAATACACTGCTGCCTCTATGGTAAGTCAAAATAAGATGTACTGTTACGCTGCTTCGAGCGACTCTATCGTGTCGTCCAACGGGCAAGAAGATCATGTAAGTATGGGGGCCAATGCCGCCACCAAACTCTATAAGGTAATGAATAATCTAGAGTTTATTTTAGCCATAGAGTTGATGAATGCCGCACAAGGCATTGACTTCCGTCGTCCCGAGAAAACTTCTCCTTTTTTAGAGCGTTTCCTCAAAGATTATCGCAAGGAAGTTCCTTTTGTTGACGAAGATATCGTGATGTATAAAGAAATTCACAAAACTGTAGCTTTTTTGAATCGAATAAAGATGGATTATTGATAAAATAACGTTTCCTTTATGCTAATTCGTTAGGGCGAATATACCAAAATACCAATTTGGTGTGTTCGCCCTTTTTATTTGTAAACCAAATACAAATAAAGCTACTATCTACTTTTCCTTTCTATATGTTAATATATGCTTTTTTTGCTGTATTAATGTTTAATAAATATCAATATCTATTTTTTAAACTTGAAAACGCGTTTCCGTTTTCAAGTTTTCTCTCTATATTTGCTTCACTTTTTTTAAATAAAGAATAAATACACTTCAATGATGAAGTGAATATACAAAAGTATAGCAATGATTGATACAGAAAAAGATAACTCAACCGTAAGATTAGAATTAAAAAATAGAATAATAGAATCGGCTACGTTAGCATTTAGAACTAATGGTATAAAGTGCATAACAATGGATGATATCGCTACTTCATTATCTATATCTAAACGTACCCTTTACGAAATATTTGAAGATAAAGAATCTTTGCTGCGTGAGTGTGTATTGAGCGAGCAGGCAGAGATGTGCTGCTATCTCAATGAGGTAATGAAAAGTGCTAAAAATGTATTAGAGGTTATTTTGATGTGTTACAAACGTAGCATCGAAAGGTTTCATGTCACAAATAAACTGTTTTTTGAGGATATTAAGAAATATCCTAATGTACACAACCTCATGAAGAGCTTTAATGAGAAAGACTTAGATAGCACCATTGCCTTCTTTAAGATGGGGGTAGAACAAGGTATTTTTAGAGATGATATTAACTTTGAAATAGTAAATCTGTTGGTACATCAGCAACTTGATATGTTGATGAATACAGGTCTTTGCAAAAAATACTCTTTCATTGAAGTATACGAATCGATCATGTTCACTTATCTACGGGGCATTTCTACCGAGAAGGGTGCAAAAGAGCTAGATACTTTTATTCTTGAATATCGAGAAAATAGGAAGAATGTAAAGAACAACGGAATGTTGGAGTAATACAAATCACAGGATTAAAATATTAATTAGTTCATTAATTTATGAGTAAAATGACAAAGAGGATTGGTAAAGGAATGTTTTTTTTAGGTATAGCATTTACTTTCTCGTTGGGCTTTGTGCAAGCGCAAGAGACAAAAGGTACTCTGAATCTTACTTTAGAACAGGCGTTGGAGATTGCGATAAGCGAGAATCCCACCATCAAAGTTGCAGATGAAGAGGTAGCACTTAAAAAGGTTGCTAATAAGGAGACTTGGCAAAACTTATTGCCCGAAGTTGGAATTGGTGCAGGTTTGGATCATACCATAAAGGCACCGCAAATGAATCTGGGTGGACAATCTTTCAAAATGGGACAAGATAACTCAAACACGGCTAATGCTGCTTTGTCTATCAGTTTGCCACTTTTTGTACCGGGAGTTTATAAGGCAATGTCTATCAGTCGTACTGATATTGAGTTGTCGTTAGAGAAGGCACGTGCATCGCGACTAGACTTGATAAACCAAGTTACAAAGGCTTACTACCAGTTGATGCTGGCACAAGATACTTACGAGGTTATGCAAGCTAGCTATAAACTGGCCGAAGATAACTTCAACATTGCTAATGCAAAATATATGCAAGGGGCGGTGAGTGAGTTTGATAAAATCAGCTCTGAAGTACAAATGCGTAGCACTAAGCCATCGGTTGTATCATCGGCCAATGCCGTGACATTGTCGAAATTGCAACTCAAAGTTTTGATGGGGATTACCGAAGATGTAAATATTGTCATTGTAGACAATTTGTCTAATTACGAAACAACTCTTTTCTCAGAACAGTTAACTACCGATTCTGTGAACTTAGATAATAACTCTACTATGCTTCAATTAGATTTGAATCGTAAGATGTTGGATCAAAATGTGAAAGCCATGCGCACTAACTTTTTGCCTACATTATCAATGGGGTTCAGTTATCAATATCAGTCGTTGTACAACAATAATATTAACTTCTTCAAATATGATTGGGCAAATAGCTCTTCGCTGACATTTTCATTGAGCATTCCGCTTTACAAGGCTAGCAATTTTACGAAGATGAAAACAGCGCGTATGCAAATCACTCAACTCGATTGGAACAGACTAAACACAGAACGCAACCTTAAAACTATGGTTGAGAGCTATCGTAACAACATGATGGCTAGCACCGAACAGGTGGTGAGTAACAAAGAAAATGTACTGCAAGCTGAAAAAGCAGTGTTGATAGCTGGAAAAAGATATGAGGTAGGAAAGGGAACAGTGCTCGAGCTGAATAGCTCTCAAGTATCGCTAACTCAAGCTCAGCTTACTTACAATCAGTCAATTTACGACTACTTAATATCGAAAGCTGATCTTGATCAGGTGTTGGGTAACAACGAAGCAAAATAAATAAAAGAGAAACAATAAAAATCAGAATAATATGAGAAAGAGTTTTCAATTCATAGCTCTACTGGCAATAGCCTTTTTAGGTTCATGCTCTGGTGGTAAAGAGAGTAAGACAGTAGTCGAAAAAGTCGATGATAAACCACGTGTGAAACTGGCTGCTGTAACGGCTCGCCCGGTTGAACAGGTTCAAGAGTATACTGCAACAGTTGAGGCTGAAGTAAAAAATAATATTGCTCCATCATCTCCAGTACGCATCGATAAAATATTTGTTGAGGTTGGCGACCGAGTTGTTAAGGGACAAAAATTGGTGCAAATGGATGCTGCCAACTTGAAACAAATGAAATTGCAACTCGAAAACAAGCAAACTGAGTTTAAACGTACCGACGAACTTTACAAAGTGGGTGGTGCTTCAAAGTCAGAATGGGATGCTCAAAAGATGGCTCTTGATGTGCAGCAAACTGCCTACAATAACTTGTTGGAAAATACTACATTGGCAAGTCCTATTAATGGTGTAATCACTGCTCGTAATTACGACAATGGCGATATGTATAGTAATGGTAATCCGGTGCTTGTAGTAGAGCAAATCACTCCAGTGAAGTTGATGATTAACGTGTCAGAGACTTACTTTACTAAAGTGAAAAAAGGAGAACCTGTAAAAGTGACTTTAGATGTATATGGTGACGAAGAGTTTAATGGTAAAGTAAGTTTGGTTTATCCAACCATCGACTCAAATACGCGTACTTTCCCTGTTGAAATCAAGATTGAAAACAAAGATCAACGTATCCGTCCGGGTATGTTTGCTCGTGCAGTTTTGAATTTTGGTGTGTCTGACAATGTGGTTGTTCCCGATTTAGCTATCGTGAAACAAGCAGGATCGGGCGATCGCTATGTGTATGTTTATGATAATGGTAAAGTCTCTTACAATAAAGTGGAGTTGGGTCGTCGCATGGGTACTGAGTATGAATTAAAATCGGGTGTTCCCAATAATTCACAAGTTGTTGTAGCCGGACAATCTCGTTTGATCAACGGCCTTGAAGTAGAGGTTGAGTAATCCTCTCTTTTTGAAAGTATTCAATAACCCCACAAACTAAAAATTAAAATATATGAGTTTATACGAAGGAGCGGTTAAAAAACCGATTATGACCTCTCTCTGCTTTGTGGCAGTGATGATTTTTGGTCTATTCTCTTTGTCCAAATTGCCAATTGACTTATATCCGGATATCGATACAAACACAATTATGGTAATGACGGCTTATCCGGGAGCTAGTGCTTCGGATATTGAAAACAATGTGACTCGTCCCTTAGAAAATACGCTAAATGCGGTGAGCAACTTGAAGCACATCACTTCACGTTCTTCTGAGAATATGTCACTCATTACTCTTGAGTTCGAGTATGGCAACGATATCGACGTGCTTACCAATGATGTGCGCGACAAGCTCGATATGGTTAGTTCGCAAATGCCAGATGATGCCGAAACTCCAATCATCTTTAAATTTAGTACCGATATGATTCCTATTGTGATGCTTTCGGTACAAGCCAATGAGAGTCAATCGGCTCTTTATAAAATTCTAGACGACCGTGTGGTTAACCCATTGGCACGTATTCCGGGTGTGGGTACAGTATCGATTAGTGGTGCTCCTCAGCGCGAAATTCAAGTATATTGCGACCCGGGCAAACTAGAGGCTTATAACTTGACTGTAGAAACAATTAGTTCGGTGATTGGTGCCGAAAATCGCAATGTGCCCGGTGGTAACTTTGATATCGGTAACGAGACCTATTCGCTACGTGTTGAGGGTGAGTTTAAAGACTCTAAACAGTTAGACGATATTGTTGTAGGTACTTACAATGGGGCAAATGTCTATTTGCGCGATGTAGCTAAAGTTGTTGATACCGTCGAAGAACGTGCGCAGCAAACCTACAACAATGGGGTACAGGGTGCCATGATTATTGTGCAAAAACAATCGGGAGCAAACTCGGTGGATATCTCTCGTAAGGTAGCTGAGGTACTTCCTAAACTACAAAAGAATCTTCCTAGTGATGTGAAACTGGGGGTTATTGTAGATACTTCTGATAATATCTTAAATACAATCGACTCGCTTACCGAAACGGTAATGTATGCGTTGCTTTTTGTTGTTATCGTGGTGTTCTTGTTCTTGGGACGTTGGCGTGCTACTTTGATTATTTGTATCACTATTCCGCTTTCGTTGATTGCTTCGTTCATCTACTTGGCTGTATCGGGCAATACCATCAACATCATCTCACTTTCTTCTCTTTCTATTGCCATTGGTATGGTGGTGGATGATGCTATTGTGGTACTCGAAAACGTGACTTCGCACATTGAGCGCGGATCTGACCCTAAACAGGCTGCTATTCATGGTACTAATGAGGTTGCTATTTCAGTAGTTGCATCTACGCTTACTATGATTGCGGTATTCTTCCCATTGACCATGGTTAGTGGTATGTCGGGTGTATTGTTCCGTCAGTTGGGTTGGATGATGTGTGCCATCATGTTTGTGTCTACTGTAGCGGCTCTTTCATTAACACCGATGCTTTGTTCGCAGTTGCTTCGTTTGCAAAAGAAACAATCTAAAGTCTTTAAGATATTCTTCACTCCAATCGAGAAGGTTCTCGACGGACTTGATACAGGGTATGAACATATGCTTAACTGGGCTGTTCGTCATCGTTCATTGGTGCTTTCGCTTTGTTTTGTATTCTTCTTCTTAAGTCTTTTCTGCGCTAAATTTATCGGATCCGAATTCTTCCCTCCACAAGATAATGCTCGTATTGCTGTGAAGTTAGAGTTGCCTATCGGTACACGTATGGAGTTAGCACAAGAAACTGCCGATAAGTTGACAAAAGAATGGTTAGCTAAATATCCTGGTGTGTTGAAGATTTGTAATTATACAGTAGGACAAGCTGATTCTGACAATACTTGGGCATCTATGCAGGATAATGGATCTCATATTATTTCTTTTAATATAAGTTTGGTCGATCCCGGTGATAGAAATGTTACTTTGGCCGAAGTCTGCGATGAGATGCGTGAAGACTTAAAGAAATATCCTGAGTTTACTAAAGCACAAGTTATTTTTGGAGGTAGCAACCAAGGTATGTCTGCACAGGCTTCTGCCGATTTCGAAATATATGGTTATGATATGGTAGCAACCGATAGTGTGGCTGCTAGTTTGAAACGCGAACTGCTTAAGGTAAAAGGTGTGTCTGAGGTTAACATTAGCCGTAGCGACTATATGCCAGAATATCAAGTTGATTTTGATCGTGAGAAATTGGCTTTGCACGGATTAAATTTGAGCACGGCTGCTACTTTCTTACGTAATCGCATTAACGGTGCTACTGCTTCGAAATATCGTGAAGATGGTGATGAGTATGACATTAAAGTGCGCTATGCACCCGAACATCGTACTAGTCTTGAAAGTATCGAAGATATCTTGATTTATAATAATAAAGGCGAAGCTGTTCGTGTGAAAGATGTGGGTAAAGTGGTTGAACGTTTTGCTCCTCCTACCATCGAACGTAAAAATCGTGAACGTATTGTAACTGTTTCTGCTATCATTTCGGGCGAACCAATGAGTACTGTAGTCAATGCAGGTAACGATATCATAGAGGCCATGGATGTACCTAGTGATATCTCAATCCAAATTGCCGGTTCGTACGAAGACCAACAAGAGTCTTTCCGCGATTTGGGAACTTTGGCTATTATGATTATCCTTTTGGTATTTATTGTAATGGCAGCGCAGTTTGAATCATTGACTTACCCATTTATCTTGATGATTTCTGTCTTGTTTGCCTTTAGTGGTGTATTGATGGCTCTTTTCATCACCGGTACAAACTTAAGTATCATGAGTTTGTTAGGAGGTATCATGTTGATTGGTATTGTTGTGAAAAACGGTATCGTATTGATTGACTACACTATCCTTTGTCGCGAGCGCGGGCAGTCGGTACTTAATGCAGTAGTGACTGCTGGTAAGAGTCGTCTTCGTCCGGTACTGATGACCACTGCAACAACTGTGCTTGGTATGATCCCAATGGCGTTGAGCACTGGTCAAGGTTCTGAGATGTGGAGTCCGATGGCGATAGCTGTAATTGGTGGATTGTTAGTTTCAACTATCCTAACTCTTATCTATGTGCCTACTATGTATTGTGTATTTGGTGGAGTAGGAGTTAAAAATCAACGTAAGAAACTACGTAAAAAACGCGAGATGGATGCTTACTTTGAGGCTAGTAAACAGAAATCGTAAAGAATTAATAAGAAACAAAATATGAAATCAGTATTTATAACTTTTGATCAAGCTTACTACGAACGTATCATCACTTTGCTTGATAGACTGAATTGTCGTGGCTTTACTTACCTTGATAGAGTGCAAGGTCGTGGTTCGAAAAATGGAGAACCTCATTTTGGTACCCATGCTTGGCCAAGTATGAACTCAGCTATCATTACTATTGTTGAGGACGCTAGAGTAGATCCACTGTTGGATGCGTTGCATAATATGGATTTGCAAACTGAGCAGTTAGGACTTAGAGCTTTTGTTTGGAATGTTGAAAGAAGCATTTAAGTAATTTACTACATCAATAAACCAAAACCGATAGAATGGATATCGCAACTGAAATCCTTCTATCGGTTTTTTACCTTTTTGAGTGAAGCTTTTATTGCTCATTCACTCTCAATAATTTTCATCCTCTTTTTTGTTATTCATTAAAATAATGAGTAATATTGCCCTACAATCATAATCTTACCAATAATGAAATTAGATTATATCTATCATAGTTGTTTTGGTATTGAGGCCAACGAAGTAACTGTGATTATCGATTACTATAAAGACTCTTCTACTACAGAGTACAACCGGGGTATGGTGCATGACTATTTGCTAAATAAACCTGGAAAGATATATGTGTTGGCTACTCATTCTCACCCCGATCATTTCAATCCCGAAGTATTAAATTGGCGCGATAAACACCCCAATATCGTCTATGTTTTTTCGTATGATATACTTCAAAATCTAAAGGCAGGAGAAGAAGATGCTATTTATTTAAAAAAGGGAGAAGTTTATCAAGATGACTCTATTCATATTGAGGCTTTTGGCTCTACCGATATTGGCGATTCTTTTTTAATCAATTTGCAAAACATGAGTTTCTTTCATGCCGGCGATTTGAACAACTGGCACTGGAGTGAGGAGTCTACGCTTGAGGAAATTGAAAAAGCCAATACCGACTTCTTGAGTGAACTAAAATATATCAAGCAGCGAGTAACCAAAACAATTGATGTGACTATGTTTCCTGTTGATAACAGAATGGGAAAAGATTATTATAAAGGAGCTCAGCAGTTCGTAGAGCAGATAAAAACCATTATATTTGTGCCAATGCACTTTGATGAAACCTATACAGCCGCAGATGCTTTCCAAAAAATAGCCGAAGAGAATGGCTGTCGCTTTTTGGATATCACACATCGCGGACAAACATTTGATATAACTAAATAAAACATCTGATTATGAAGAATCTTATCACTTTTTCCTTTTTCTTTTTTATGCTTTTAGTACCGGCTTCGCTGTGTGCTCAAAATAACACTAACTTCGAAGATGATAGTTATTATATGGCAGGCGCTGTGCCTGAGGTGGATGGAAAAGTCGTATTTCAAAAAGAATTCAATATACCTGGAATGTCTGAAGAACAAATCTACCAACGTATGTTGAAGTGGCTTGAAAAACGTTTGGAAGATAATAAAAACCCAAATAGTAGAATTGTTTATACCGAACCCAAAGAGGGACTTTTGGCTGGGGTTGGCGAAGAATGGATTGTATTTAAATCGAGTGCCCTTTCTTTAGATCGCACGTTGGTGAATTATCAAATTACAGTGACATGCAAACCTGAACATTGCTTGTTTGAACTCGAAAAAATTCGCTTCACTTATCGTGAAAGTGAAAAATATACTGCCGAAGAGTGGATTACTGATAAGTATGCTCTCAATAAAACTCAAACCAAAATGGTAAAAGGGTTGGTGAAGTGGCGTAAAAAGACAGTTGATTTTGCTGATGATATTTTTGATAGTGCTGCTAAAGCTTTGGGAGCTGCTGATAATTCAACAAATAAACCCATTGCGATTGAAGGTAAATCGACAACCAAAGGTGCCTCGGTTGTGATTCTCCCCAATAATCCTGTAGTTGAAGTTGCTCCTGTGGCAAAGAGTAACCAGGAGGGCTTGTTGAAAGAAATTGAGCCTAGTCAAGTTGCTAAAGATGTCATTCAAGTGAATGCTGGAAAATTGGTTATTGCAATTGGTAACGATGCCTTTAATATGACTATGATGACTGCTGATGCCGGTGGTTCTATAGGTAAAATTGGTGATAAACCGGTAGTGTTTACAATTCTTTCGCCCGATCAACCTTATGAAGCTCTTGAAAAGGCTGAGACTTATGTTGTGAAATTCTTCCCTAATGGTCAAAATCAGCCATCGGTAGTTTTGGATTGTAAGAAAATGCCTACACAAACTTTCTATGAAGGGCAACCTCGTACCTATATCGGGCAGATTGTGAAAGCTTGGATTAGAGAATAATATTTATTTAGAAATACAAAGACAATGAAAATCAACGGTAAATTTGATCATTTTAATATCAATGTAACTGACTTGGATAAGAGTATTGAGTTCTATCAAAAAGCTCTTGGGTTAACTGAACATCATCGTAAGGTTGCACCCGATGGTTCGTTTATATTGGTATACCTGACTGATGGTAGTAGCAGCTTTATGCTAGAACTGACTTGGCTTCGTGATCATCCCGATGCTTATGAGTTGGGTGAAAACGAAAGTCATCTTTGCATTCGTGTAGATGGCGACTACGATAAGGTAAGAGAGTATCACAAGCAGATGGAGTGTGTTTGCTTTGAAAACACTACAATGGGGCTTTACTTTATCAATGATCCTGATGACTATTGGATTGAAATACTACCTTTGAAATAGAAGGAAATAAGAAAGGTCTACAACTTTGGTTGTAGACCTTTCTTATTTATTACTTGTGTCGATTGGCTCTTTTTTTACGATATTCTGCTTTCATTTTTGCAGATCCCGATCCATGTTGTCCACGGATGTAAGTCGCTTTTTTAGCTTTTGTTTTTACTTTATTCTCATCTTCTTTAGGCTTTTCTTTTTTGCCCTTGAATACAAGACCGTTCATTATTACATCTTCTATTTTCATAATCTTCGGAATATATTATCAAATGCTTTTTTGTTAAAGGTTATTTCTTTATCAAACATAAATTATCGTATATGAAAAAAAGAAATGGAGAAAAAGTTTATGTAATACAGAGATTTTAAAAACTTTTCGGTGGGGTTCGAGTGAAGTTGGAGATTAAAAAAGAGCCTAACGCCCGTTAAACTCTTCCGTCGGAATGAGGCGACTCGAACGCCCGACCCCTACGTCCCGAACGTAGTACGCTACCAACTGCGCTACATTCCGAATCGCTTTAAAAAGTGGTGCCACCAGGAATCGAACCGGGGACACAAGGATTTTCAGTCCTTTGCTCTACCAACTGAGCTATGGCACCTTCTTTTGTCTTAGCGGGTGCAAATATATGCATATATTTTAATACTCCAATAAAAAATGGCATAAATATTATTGTTTATGCCATTTTTTTTAAATAATTCCATTTAATCTTTAGAATTTCCTATTGTTTAGGTACTTCTTCGTTAGACGAGTCTGCTTTTTGCTCTGGAATAACACTTTCGGTAGTAGTACCTACTGCTGAAGCTGCTGAAGCTGCAGTAGTGCTATTTTGTTCTTCCCAATGGAATGGTTCGAAAGTATTGTTTGGCTCTACCCATGTTGGTTTTCTCATAGCGTAGATAACAAATGGAATAGTTACCATAATAACGCATCCTGCTATCAGTACTGCAAACCATACAACATTGCTACCAGTTGCAATTTGGCTAGGAGGAATAAAGCTTAATACAAATGCAAGCAATGAACCTAAGAAACCAAGACCACCAATAAACCAGATTAATCCATTTCCTTTTTTCCCTATTCTAAATGGGCGTACTTTATCTTTCATATTATATCTTAAATAGATAGCTCCTGTAAACATTAGCATATACATAATTAAGTATAATAATACAGTTAACTGCGATAGTATCTGATAGAAACTCTGTACTGATGGCATAACAACAAATAATAGGCTCAATAAAGTTACAACACCACCTTGGATATAAAGGATGTTTTTTTGAACACCAATTTTATTTGTTTTTTGGAAGAATGGAGGCAAATATCCAGCGCGTCCTACTGCAAACAAACCTTTTGATGGACCAGCTACCCATGTCAACACACCAGCCAATACACCAAATGCTAATGCTATAGCAATAATCGGTGATAACCAAGAAGCATGAATATAGCGGAAGTAGTTATCGAATCCTACCAATAAACTTTGGGTTAAGTTGATGTCTTTTTGAGGGATGATGATGCCTAAGGCAAATGTTCCAAGTACGAATACTATAACTGTAATAATGGCACCTATTAAAATAGCTTTAGGGTAATTTCGTGATGGATTATCCATGTCTTTCACATGCACACCACCCATTTCCATACCCGCATAGAACAGGAATATACTCGATGCTAAAACTAAGTTGTCTATATTGGTTAGATCGGGAAAGAAATTGCTATGGAAATCCATACTTGATTGCCCACCGGTTGCTAAATAGATTATTGCTAAAATAATTAGTAATCCCGCAGGAATGATTGTTCCCACCATACCACCAATCTTGGCCACTTTACCTACCCATTCCAGTCCTTTTAATGAGATAAAAGTAGCCAACCAATAGATAATTAATACAACGATCAAGGTGTAGAATTTATTGTTGGCAACTGCCATGTCTTTGGTTCCATCCATACCAATAAATGCTAAAGATACAGCACCAAAAGTCAACACGGTAGGATACCATATTGTACTTTCAATCCATTGTAACCAGATTGCCAAGAACCCCCAACGTTTACCATAAGCTTCTCCTACCCAGCGAAATACTCCGCCTTGCTTATCCTGAAACATTGCTGCTAATTCTGCTGCTACAAATGATGTTGGAATCAAGAATACAATAGCAGCAAATAAATAATAGAATGCAGAGCTAAGTCCGTATTCTGCTTCGGCAGGTAGTCCACGCAATGACACCACTGCCGTTACATTCATAATAGCTAAAGTAAAAACCCCTAGCTTTACTGTCTGTTTGATATTTGCCATAAATTAAGATTTTATTAAATACATGTTTTGACTAAATTAATAACAATTATTATTAATAGTTGTTTTCTGAAAAAGCTATTAACTTCTCTACTCAATACAATTATAGTTTGTAAACAAAGCTTGCTGTTCTGTTGTTTTTATTGCATATTCTAAATATATTTTAAAAAAGAAATTATGAATTCTGCTAAGTTTAAGTTTTCATTACATAAAAGTGCTATTTATGCATTCTTGCATATTATAATTCTCATCTTATCGCTTTTTTTAATAATAAGTATATCGATTGATACCTATAAAGGAACGCAATTTTATATGCAATCCTCTTATATGAAGGTGCAGCTATGGATTTGCGGTTGGTTTTTGTTTAGTTTTTTTCTTGAATTGATACTAACAAATCACAAATGGCGATATCTGGGTTCTCACTTTATATTCTTTTTAATCTCAATTCCCTATTTGAATATAATCAATTACTTTGGGTGGACATTTTCAGAAGAAACGACTTATCTAATACGTTTTATTCCTTTAGTACGTGGAGGATACGCACTTGCTATTGTAGTGGGATGGCTTACGTACAACAAAGCGTCGAGCTTATTTATTTCTTATTTAACAATGCTTTTTGCTACAATCTATTTTGCAAGTTTGGCTTTTTATGTGCTCGAACATAAAGTAAACCCATTGGTAAATGGCTATGGTGATGCTTTGTGGTGGGCTTGTATGGACGTTACTACCGTTGGGTCTAATATTACGGCAATGACCATTACCGGACGTGTGTTATCGGTTTTGCTTGCTGCACTAGGTATGATGATGTTTCCTATATTCACAGTATATGTAACTGACTTGGTGCAGAAAGCCAATAAACGTAAAAGCTTGTATTATAAGAATCAGGAACTGGCAGCAGAATCGTCGGCAGCCGATGATAATTCTGAAGCAAAAAAAGTAAATTCTGAAAGTGATACAAATGCAAAGAAGGATGAGTCTAGCGCTAAACCAACTACTACTGACGATATATCAAAATAGCTAGTTCTACATACAATATTGAAAAGAGGATACCCGATTGTTAAGATCGACTATCCTCTTTTGTGTATAATATGAAATGAAATGTTTAATCTACAATATGTACTTGTTTACCATTGAATACATTTAATTCTAGTTTATTCATGATATACTTAATAGCCAGCTGAGCTTTTACCGAATTGCCGGCAGAATCAATCGGAGGAGCAAATGAAGAAATTCCCATCACCCCAGGTAAAACTCCCATAATACCACCACCAACACCCGTTTTTGCAGGAATTCCTGCTGTGTACATCCAGTCGCCTGAGTGCTCGTAAAAACCAACAGTAGCTATCAGTGAGGTGATAGGAGCTGCCAACTCCTTATTGAAAGCTTGCACCTTGGTTACGGGGTTGATACCTCCATTGGCTATAGTTGCAGCTGTAATAGCTAGCTGATTGCTGGTTATTCCAAGCGAACATTGGCGGGTATACAAATCGAGTGACATATCCGGATCGTCATAAATACGTCCATAGTTTTTGAGTAACCATGCGATAGAACGATTGTTGAAATTTGTAGCCGATTCTGATTTATACAATTCATCAATCAACTGGGGCGCTGAGCCACACAAATCTGTGATGTTCTTCACAATAGTAGCCCATTTCTTATCAGAATCTCCAATAGGTTGCACCATTGAACAAGCTGATATTGCACCTGCATTGACTAGTGGGGTAGAAGGATGATCGTTTTCGAGTAAAATGGCAAAAATTGAATTGAATGGAAGTCCGGTTGCATCTGCTCCAATCATCTCTAACACTTTTTGCGCTCCATATTGTTGCATAATCAAGATTGCAGTATGCACTTTTGATACAGATTCGATGCCAAATGCATAATTAGTATCTCCAATGTTGATGGTTTGACCATTCATTAAACAGATACTAATGCCAAATAAATCTTTGTCAATATTGGCTAAGAAAGGAATGTAATCAGCATTTTTTCCGCTAGTGTTACTCTTTATCTCATTGTAAGCTTGTTGAACTATCTCTTTTATTTGAGAAACAGTTATAGTATTGCTCATATCGTTTTGCTTTTTAACAGAAATGGGTAGAATGGCACAACAATGTACTATCCTACCCATTTCAGATTATAAATTTTATTTCTTAGCAGCGTGACGGCGACCGTTGTGATTGAACTTAGTTGGCTCTATCTTTTCATTTTTCTCCATAGCTATTCGTGTAGGAGTTGGATATTCTAGCTTATCCAAAGCTGCAACTGCGTTTTTAATATCACCCAATAACATGTCTGCCATATCACGGTTGAAGCCCATACGTGCTACAATGCGCATTACAATATAACTTTCGATGTTTGCTGGTAAAGTGTAGGCAGGAACCATCCAGCCACTTTGAGCTAATTTATCTTGCAAGTCGTAAAGTGTCCATTTGGCTGTTTTGGCATATTCAGGCTCCATGTACCAAATAAATAATGGGTTCACTACATCTTGAGCATAATTTTTGAATTGAGGAATCTTAGCAATTTCAGTGTGCATATATTTAGCTACACCCATAGAGTTCAATTGAACTTCTTTATAGCCTTGATATCCCAAACGGATAAATTGATAATATTGTCCTAAAATCTGAGCTGCTGGTCGTGAGAAATTTAAACCAACTTGGGTAATGTTAGCTCCAAGATAGTTTACACTAAACGACATTTCTTCAGGAAGATACTCTTTTCCTTTCCATACTACCCAGCCTAAGCCTGGATATACTAGTCCAAATTTATGCCCTGATGTGCTGATAGAGTATACCCATTTCAAGCGGAAGTCCCATTTTTCTTCGGGTTTCAAGAATGGAAGAATAAAACCACCACTAGCTGCATCTACATGGATAGGGATATCATAGCCAGTTTTAGCATTATATACTTCAAGAGCAGCATCTAAAGCTTCTACGTCGTCATTCAAACCAGTCCAAGTAACTCCTTCGATAGGTACTACGCAGATGGTGTTTTCATCACAAAGTTTCAATGCTTCTTCTGGATCTAATGTGGTTTTTTCTAATGTCAATGGTACTTGGCGCAT
The DNA here is from genome assembly GCA_002471185.1 of Bacteroides sp. UBA7335. Taxonomy (GTDB): domain Bacteria; phylum Bacteroidota; class Bacteroidia; order Bacteroidales; family Bacteroidaceae; genus Bacteroides. Next base: position 21,211 of record DKPL01000008.1, on the reverse strand, counting down.
TTCAATCTGCCAGAGTTGAGCAAATTTTTCCCATACAACTTGAAAACCAGCCGAAATTACAAAGTTTGGCTTATCAAATGGTTTGCCTTGCGCTTGACGTTTTTTGCGCCAACGAAGCCATGCTGCTACACCACCCAACATACATGCTTCACTTGAACCAATAGCTAGTGCTCCGGTTTTCCAAGTATCTTTTTCAGGAGAGTTCCATAAATTTGCAATGATGTTGATACATTTACCATTCATCACAGCAATACGTGGATACTCAGTCTCATCAATATAGTTGATGTTAATCGCATCATTCATTAATTTAGTCGCATATTCGTCCATATATGTAGTAACGAAAGTGGCTAAGTTTAAACGAGGTTGAGTTTGAGAGAATGTTTCATCTTTTACCATTTGGTAAGCAATTTCTGGAGTGGTAGGCCCATCAGGAATTTTATCTACCGGTGAAGGTTGTAACATACGATTTGATCCATAAACATCAGTTTTGGCATCTCCATTTCTAAAATTTAGATCTTCCATTGTGTATATTATTTAAATTAGGGTAAACGCTATTGAGAATTTATTCTCAAGTAGAATCTTAACAGAATGGAATACTTAAAGTTTGTTTATTATACTATAATTATGTTTTATTAATGCTTTGACTGTTTGTCTATTATCAAGATGTGCGAAGACGAGAAATGATACCTAAGTCAGGAAGACCCTGTCATTATTCTTGGCGATTTAACAATGATACATGTAGTATCATTACTTTATAAAAATAGAACCTAACATCATCTACTCACCTGAATGTAGCTTTAAATGATTTCAGTTTTGGGTTGACAGACTCAGTCGCTGCGTTTGTGAGTCTGTCCTCAAAGGAATTCAAGATTCTATCATTGTGAGATTCTTAAAAGTTTCTATAACCGCATTAAATTGAGATCTACTCCTATACCATATTAAATCACAAGATGTTCCAGTTTGCTTCCAAAGGTTTGAAACTATGCTTCGAATAGTTCGGAACTACAGTTTCAAAGGCTTGAAACTAACTGAAACTTTAATGCTTCAACCTGCTATATTGGGTATAATACACTTGCTTTTTTGTTAGAACTGGAAATAAATAAAAGGTTGCACTTCGGCACTTTTCATTTGTATCACTAAATAGATGGATGCTATCATTAAAATGGCTTTTCCATAAAAAGGCATCTTGATAACTTGTTCGCAAACAGTTTGCTCCCATTTATCAGGCATCCAGTGAAGAAGATAACCGATTATAATTAGCACAAATACTAATTTATAACCAGATATAAGTTGCATAAAAATAGCAGGACGGAAGTCTGTAATTATTTGACCTAGCATATCGGTGGCATAGCTGAAGTCGGGAGTACGAAAGAAAATCCAGCAAAAACAAACAAAATGAAAAGTAATGATAACGCCCCAAAAACGGTTCCATCCCTGGGGCTGTGAGGCTTTACCTTTTCCGATAAAGGATAAGTAAGCCTTATGGACAGCTAATCCACAGCCATGCAAAATACCCCAAAACACAAAGTTAAATGATGCACCATGCCATAACCCGCCAAGAAACATGGTGATGATCAGGTTGAGGTATTGACGAAATTTACCTTTTCTATTTCCACCAAGTGAAATGTAAAGATAATCGCGCAACCAGTTGGACAGTGAAATGTGCCAACGACGCCAGAAATCGGTAACAGAGGTTGACTTGTAAGGAGAATTAAAGTTGATGTTAAACTTGAATCCTAAAAGAAGCGCAATGCCGATTGCCATATCGCTATAACCCGAAAAATCGCAATAAATCTGTAATGCATATCCATAAATGCCCAATAAATTTTCTACTCCTGAGTAAAGTGTGGGATTATCGAAAATGCGGTCTACGAAATTGATACTGATATAATCAGATATGATACACTTTTTAAAGAGTCCACCAACAATCAAAAATATACCTCGGCCAAACATCTCTTGAGTGACTAATAATGGCTGATGCATTTGGGGAATAAAATCGCGCGCTCTGACAATTGGTCCTGCTACTAACTGTGGAAAGAAAGATACATAAAAGGCATAGTCCATCAAACTGCTAAGTGGCTTTAAGTCTCGCCTATAAACATCAATGGTGTAGCTCATTGATTGAAACGTAAAGAACGAAATACCCACGGGGAGAAATATCTCCCATGAAGTAAATTCACGACTAAACAGTGCTGCTAAAGTTCCACTGAAAAAATTGGTATATTTAAAATAGCAAAGCAAACCTAAGTTTAGCGAAACACTCAACGCAACTAATAACTTTCGCTTCTTTATATCGTCAATGGTATGCATCACCTTTGCCAAATAGAAATCAGCACAGGTAACTATAGCTAATAAGAAGAAGTAAGTACCACTGCTTTTGTAGTAAAAATAGTAAGAAAATGCAATGACAAAAAGCACTCTCGGTGTGTATTTATCTTTTAAAGATACATATACAATCATGAAAAAAGCAAACAACCATAAGAATAAACCACTACTAAAGATAATTGGTGCTTCGGGATTGTAGGTTAAAAGATCTTGTAGTTTATCGAAATTGAAGTTACTCATGATTATAGTTATTGTATGCTTTTAAAATGGCCTCGTATAAAAGTTGACCTTGAAGTGTATATCCTTGAGGTAGATAATGTATATAATCGCTATACATCATTCCTGCTTTTAACCAATTTTGGCAGGCTGTGCTTGCTCCGCCTACGATTGAGTATAAATCCCAAACAAGTAAATTGTGATCATTTGCATATCTCACAATTGTTTTTGCCGCCTCATTTGCATTTGTATTGACACTATATTTCAGCTTGTTATTGTATTTCGAATATCCTTTAAGATATGACCCCGGAGGAGTAGTTAGTAGGATTGTCGTTTGTGGAAGCCGTTTTTTTAGCAATGAAACGAGTTTGTTGATTTGTTGATAATGCAATTGTGAAATATAGTTTTTGCCATGACTTTCGTTGGTGCCAAAAGAAATGATTAAGCAATCGGGGTTATAACGGTATATTCGGCTTAAATCGGCTCGATTGGCAAATGATAAGAAAGAAGCACCATTAATTCCATATGATTGATATTTTACTTTTCCTAAAGCCAACTTTAATAGTTCTCCAGTAGTTTTTGGAAATATACCTCCTTTTACGTGACTGTCTCCAATGTGCATGATGCGAATGCTATCATTACTATTATTCTCATTAATACACTTTGATATTTTATGCCACAAACGACTATTTATTGAATCATTTCCGATGTAATTGTCGGTTATAGTAAAAGGCAGTTCATGAAAAGGAAGTTCGGGGATACTCGTTGCCAAAGTTAGGGTATCGGCAATCCATGTTTTCGTTTCATCTTGCGAATAAACCACTTGAGAAATGGTCAATACAATTGTTGCAATAATCGCTACTCTGTTGACTTGTATTGTGAGTTTACTTTTCATATTCTATTTGTTGCTCATTTAATGACTCTAAAAACCTTTTTGCTATGCTAATGCTACTCGATGAGTTTAATAATCCAATGCCGTTAGGAGTAATGGAGGCTTGCTTTGCATTGATAAGTTTTATCATAGCTTCTTCTCCTCCCATTACATGATATAGGTTCCAAAAGGCTATTCCATTTTCGGCTGCTATTTGTTGTTGGCAATCCACAATCTCCTTCATTGCTACAGCATTAGTTTTTCCTTTTTTATGTATAGCTTGACTGCCTGCACTGATTAGTAAGAATGTAGTATTGGGCATATTTCGCTTTAAATGATCAATTACTATATTCATCTCTTTTTTGTACGAAGCGAGGTTTGTATTTGCTGGTAATAGCGAGCCATACTGAAGAATCACTAAATCGTATGGTCGTATCTTGTTGTATCCATCGAGTATCCAATCTGGTATATGCCTTAAATAAGTACCAGTTGCGTTTTCTTTCGATAGGTCGTCTAAGCAAATGCCCGAAAAGTCGTCCATACTCATGGCATAGAATGTAGCAGAATCAGCAGTAAGCACTTGCCAGCGTATAGAGTCTATGGTAGCATTGATGGTGAGCTGGTTTAGGCCGTTGCTTGGCTCAATATCATAGATTTTTTGTTCTGCTTCGTTGATTGATATGCCCAATTGGATAGGGGCATGATTGATAAAATAGAGTGAGAAACTTTTGCACGAAGCTATTCGAGAATAATTATCTTTAAGTGTATAGGTAAAAACTCGTGCTCCTTTGCTGGGTTTGAAGAAGTGTCCGTCGATGCCGATTGCTTCATCACTGTAGCCTTGAGTGGAACTATGGCGTGTCCATCCTTTTATCAAATGATATAATGGTGGACGATATCCTTTTTTATTGGTTGGCATAATAGAAATATAGCCAATGCCTGTTCCTCCGTATCTCTTCTGCAAACTCTCTCGCAATGAACCAGAAAAAGCATCGGTTTGAAAATAAGAATCACCCATAATCGCAATGCGTAAAGGGTATTTACGAGTTGAAATATGCGAAAGCTTATCAAAGAAAAGTGACATCCCTTGTTCTTCGTTTCGATTATAATCGATTATATGCTTGGTGTACCAACTCTCTAGAAGCTCATGCTCTGGGACTTCTTGTGTAATAGCATCATTAGCATCTATCAAAGCTAATTCCTCATTTAATGCATCTGTTACCTCATCGGCTTGAAACTCGTTTACCTGTTGATAGTCGTTTGAGTCAATCACGTCGCTTAACAGTCTGATAGGTCTTAAAAAGGCTATGTTTGGTAATAAAGAAAGTAAAAAAAGTCCACCGATGACCATCCATGATATTTTCAAACCGCTGTTAAGGTAGTTTTTCATAACTGAGTTTGTTTTTTATTATAATGGTTTGCTCCGTCGATAATAGCATTGTAAAGACTGGTAGCTATAAATTTACCACCATGAAAGTTAATGTGAGTATAATCTTTATTTGCCATAGCAGGTTTGCTATTTACCATTTTTACCATTCCTCCTTCTCCTCCCATTACTTCGAATACATTCCAAAATGCTACTCCTGTTTCGCGCGCTACACTCCGTTGAGCCTCAAGCAATGCATTGATGTTGTCGTAAGCTGTAGCCATTTCTTGTGTATTGCTATCTTTATAAGCTCTATCTCCAATACTCATGATTAAAACTCCACTTTGTGGGAATGTTTTTTTAAGACGCTCTACCGCACTAATCATTTTTCGTTCGTATCCCGAATAATCTGTTGTTTTGTTCGATAATACATTTAAACCATATTGTAGGATTATCAAATCGTAAGGACGCACGCTATTAAACTCTTCTAAGAAACCGACCGGGATAGTGCATAAAAATAATCCTGAAGATCCACGCATGGAATAGTTATCTACGATAATTCCCTTTTTTCCATCCATTGCAATACCATAAAAGGTTGCTGTAGAATCAGTAGGTTGTACCTCGAAGTTGATGGCACCAATATGACCATCAATACTTTGGGCTTGAAGTCTTTTAGATTGATTTATTTGTATGGTTGATGATTTCTTATTGTTGATTTTTACACCAAGATTTACTGGTGACTCATTCTTTAAGAAGAAAGTTACACGGTCGCAAGTGTCGAGCAGTGAAGAGTATTTATTGACTCCCTTTAACTGAACTGAAGCAAATCCATCAGTTTCGAAATAATACCCCGAAATACCGATTTTTTGTTTTTGCTGCTTAGATTTATCTTTGTCCGTATAGGCAAATGTGTGCCAACCACTAAAGCTATGATTGATGGTTGGGCGATAACCATTGACTTGTGAGGTGATAGATACAAATCCGACTCCGCAACCCCCATATTTTTTTTGTAGTAATTCTCTGAAGTCTCCGGTAAGAATATCTGCCTCAATAAAAGAATCTCCAAAAACGGCAATACGAATTGGTCGCTCATTGTTTTGCCCACTGTAAAGTGACTCGTAAAAAGGTGTCATACCTCTATCAGTTAAAGTAGAGTCGCCATAATCCTCAATAGATACTAAAGACGTACAGTGATTATTAACTACATCAATGGATGTCTTTTCGGAATTTTTAGTCTCAACTAATCTTTCGTATTCAATCGTATCATTGTTAGTAGTATGTGGAATTATTCTATTTTGATCTGAGGTTTGCTTATTTGTGCATAGTTTAAATACACAAAACACAAGAGCTACACACAGTATGATATAAATAATTTTACGTTGTGTTTTCATTCCTAATTTTAGTCTTTTTTATCGCGCAAAAATAATAAAATCAAGGTAGTGTAACAAAGAAAGGTTGGTAAATTATTGGCGAGCACTATTTAGGTCTCTCTTATCTATTTATATTAAATAAGCTAGTATGATGAGGCTCACTAAAGAGGAACTTCGATAATAAGTATTCGTGAATTCTTAATGGCTTTCAGCTCGAGACTGTTTGTATTGAATATACCTATTCCATCTCTTGAATTTAATTCAATATCATCAAAAGTAATTTTTCCATTTATCACAAATATATATACTCCATTATTCGATTGATGCAATTGATATTTTAGGGTCTTATCTTCTTTAGGTTGATACATTGAAACCCAAGCATTTTGTAGTAGTAATAATGGAGTACTATCATCCGGTCCAGCTATCATAATCAACTCTTTGCTGTTATCAGCTTCATTGAGGGTATACCGTTGATAGTTAGGATGTGTATTGCGTTCACGAGGCATTATCCAAATTTGCAAGAACTCCACTGGATATATTTTACTACTATTTTTTTCACTATGAAAGATACCTGTGCCGGCGCTAATTAACTGTATATCGTTTATACCAATAATTGATTGAACCTTTTTACTATCGCCATATTGTAATTCTCCACTAAGTGGGATGGTAATAATCTCCATGTTTTTATGAGGATGAATACTAAACCCCATACCTGGAGTAATACGATTATCATTTAGAATACGCAATGCCCCAAAGCTGATACGCTCAGCGTCATAATAATCATCGCAGCTAAACGTATGATAGCTTCTTAGCCAATCATTACACGAATGCCCCCTAGTTTCTGCTCTATGTATTATTTTCCTCATTGCAATTGCTATATTTTAAATTTATATTATTAAAAAACAATTGTAGTTTATAATGGTTTTATTTTTTCACTTCATTTAGTAAGGGATGGTGCTCAATGAAGTCAGCCACATTTTGCAATGTTGTTGATGCTATATTATCCAGCGCCTCTTTGGTGAAGTAGGCTTGATGAGAAGTTACTATAACATTATTAAATGATAATAATCGTGCCAATGTATCATCGGTCATAACTCTATCTGATAAGTCTTCATAAAAGATATCACCTTCCTCCTCGTATACATCTAAACCGGCTGAACCAACTTTCTTATTTTTTAATCCCTCAATTAATTCATTTGTATGAATAAGTTGTCCTCTTCCCGTATTAATAATCATTACTCCATCTTTCATCTTACTAATTGATTCTTGATTAATCATATATCTATTTTCATCTGTCAACGGACAATGTAAGGATATGATATCCGAATGATGATAAAGATCGTCTAAAGTAGTGTAAGTGACATTGTTTTGTTGAGCAAACTCTAGATCGGGATAAATATCATAGGCTAAAATATTCATACCAAAACCTTGAAGAATATGGATTAATATTTTGGCTATTTTTCCAGTACCGATTATTCCTACAGTTTTTCCATGCATATCAAACCCCATCAAGCCATGAAGCGAAAAATTGCCATCGCGAGTTCTCCAGACAGCTCTAGGAATTTTGCGGTTTAGTGATAACATAAGTGCTACTGTGTATTCAGCTACCGCATAGGGCGAATATGCTGGAACTCGTAGTACGGTTATATGATTGGTCGCACAAGCATCGATGTCTACGTTGTTAAATCCAGCACATCGCAATACTATTAGTTTAATACCGTTATCTGCTAATCCTGCAACAACTTCTGCATTGACTGTGTCATTTACAAATACACAAACTGCATCATATCCTTTTGTAATTGATACACTTTGAGCATTAAGATGCCCTTTGAAGAACACTAAATTGTACTTATAATCAATGTTTTTCTCTGTGAAAGTAGACTCGTCATAGGGTTGAGAACCGAAGAATGCTATTTTATAAGCCATAATTTAATTCTTTTTATAAATATAATTGTAAAACACAGTTTTGCGATGTTATGTTTGTGGGTATAAATCATTTTTATATATTGTTTTTGAAAAGTTATAATTGAAACTGTTTGTCTTGATGCTCTTTTTCCTTTTTGATCTAAAAATGGTTGCACATATATGGTGTTTATGTGCATAATTGTTCTATCTTTGTGCCCGAATTAATTTTAAACAGAAAATAAATGAAAAAAATTACATGGATTGCTATCTTGATGTTGATAGTTTCAATTCCAACTTTTGCGGGTGGATTATTGACTAATACAAATCAATCTGTTCGTTTTTTAAGAATGGTTGCTCGCGATGCTTCTACCGAAATTGATGCTATCTATTCTAACCCTGCTGGTTTAGCTTTTTTGCAAGATGGTTTTCACTTTTCATTCAACGGACAAAGTGCTTTTCAGACAAGAACTATAAACTCTACTTTTGCTCCTTTTGCTGCAAATGGGGGAGATATCACTAAAACATATAAAGGAGAAGCTTCGGCACCTTTTGTTCCTAGCTTGTTTGCTGCTTATAAAAAAGGTAACTGGACATTTTCAGGAATGTTTGGTGTGACAGGTGGTGGTGGTAAAGCCACTTTTAATGATGGCTTAGGATCATTTGAGTCTATTGTATCTATGATTCCCGTAATTGTGAATGGTATGGTAGGGCAGATCCCAGCTTTGTCTAAATATGAAATAGATCGTTATTCGGTAGATAGTTATATGGATGGCAAACAATATATTTTTGGGCTACAAATGGGTGCCACATATAAAATAAACGATTATTTATCAGTATTTGGTGGTGCTCGTATGAATTATGTAAGTAATGCTTATACAGGTTATTTGCGTAATATGGAAGTTGGTTTTGCCTCAGGAGGAGCAATGGTGAATGCTTCTAATACATTTGGAACATTGGCACAAATGATGCCAGAGCCTATGAAAGGACAACTCGATCAATTAGCTAATGCAACGAAAGACAAAGAGCTTGATTGCAAACAAAAAGGATGGGGAGTAACACCTATTATTGGCGCTGATTTCAAAATGAATAAATGGAATATCGGTGTAAAATATGAATTTAAGACAAACTTAAATATTGAAAATAAAACAACTATAAATACTACAGGATTCAAAGACTATGATCATGGTGTAAATACTCCTCATGATATTCCTGCTTTACTTACAATTGGTGTAGGATATGAGATTCTTCCAACACTTCGTGCTCAAGTTGGTTATCATCATTTCTTTGATCGTAATGCGGGAATGGCTAACGGTAAAGAAAAATTTACCGGACATGGTACAAATGAGTATTTAGGAGGTATTGAATGGGATGTATGTAAATGGGCGCAAGTTAGTGCTGGTATGCAACGTACTAAATATGATGTGAAAGATGATTATCAAACAGATATGAGTTTTGCTGTTAGCTCTTATTCATTTGGTTTTGGTGCTGGTTTTACACTAGCTAAAAACTTAAAATTGAATGTGGCTTACTTTTGGACTAACTATGATGACTATACTAAAAATATGGATGCCTATAACAATATGCCTGGAAAGTTAGAAAGCATGGGTATTCCGGCTAGTATTGCACAAATGGGCAATATTAAAGGAACAGATAAATTTAGTCGTACTAATAAGGTATTTGGTATTGGCTTAGATTATAGTTTCTAAAATAGAATTATACTAGAATAAGAAAATAACCTGATAAGAAAAGTCTCA
>DKPL01000008.1:0-11185 GCA_002471185.1 Bacteroides sp. UBA7335 | reverse complement strand
TGAGACTTTTCTTATCAGGTTATATATACTAAACTCTATTCTATTAGAATGAGTATTGAGCCATTACGTTAATGCGATTAGCGTGGCGAGTTGAATTGTCAAGGAAACCAGTGCGCCATCCTCTCAAATATTCTGCTCCTACCTGCATGTTAGGAGTGACATTCCAAAATACGTTAGCTACCAAATATTGTCCGTAACGATAAAAATCAGAGTTATTAATAGGCCATCCATCATTAGAGTATAAGCGTGTAGCACTATAAGTACTTGATACGAACACATTAGGAGTAATGTTGTACTGCAAACCTGCATACCATCCCATCATTGGTAACGCTTGCATTTTACTTGGATTTTCAGGATCTGGAACCAAGTCTACATTTAGATTACTGATATCATTAAAAAATTGTCCAATGCCTTTACCGTAATTAGCTTGCCCATAAAATTGAAGCTTTTTAGTTAACATAAATGTACTTGATAATTGAACTCCCCAACCCAACTCTGATTTAGCCGACAAATCTCCATCATAATTGAAGCTATTGTAAGTCATACTACGAATAAGACCAGCTGCTCTAATCTGATTACCAGGTTTCCAACTATATTGTATGTTTGCTGAGAAGTCTGGCATTCTTTGCGCTGCAGATTCGGCAGTATATTTGTTGTCAGATGCAGTAGCATAAGTACCATCTACACTTGGCATTTCGATAGCACCCGTAAATCTCCAATGTTTTAGTTTATCGTATGTATATGATAATTGAGTTGTGCGGTAATAAACAACTCCACTGGGGCCTGCATAGTCGATTGTTGGAGGAATAGCAGGAAGGTCCATAAAGTTACCATAACTATAACCAACAGTAAAGCCTAAAAATTGTGCATAAGCATTTTGAAGTTGAAATGTGTTGTCATTGCCACGGAAATTTCCAGCAGCATAAACTACAAAGTCTCCCAAACGCTTAGTTCTACCTACTAATTTTAAAAATAAAGTAGAGGTTGTAATGTCCATCTGGAATTGATTTTTTACAGCGGTTGTTCCTTTCTCGGGAATAAATGAGGGGAAGAAATCGATGTCTTTTACAATGCCTCCAAAATCATACTCTGCCACTGCTTGTACATATCCTCCAATACCCAAAGCGAATTTTCCTTTACGATCAGTAAGTAGAAATCTTGGAGCATTGGGCTCGTTGAATTTTTGCAAACGCGTGTCTTGCATGATTTTTACTATTTCATCTCCAGCTTTATCTTTAGAGACGAGTACAATTGAATTTGGCTCATCATCTTCAACGATAACTTTTCTTTGGGCATTTGCTGCTAGTGTGAAAAATCCCATTCCAAGTAGCAGTGCTACAAATTTGAAAGTTGTTTTCATAATTTTTAATGTTTAGGTGAATGTGCATACAACAAAGCAAATTAAAAATGGTTGACTAATGAAAGGTATTTTTATTTAATATAGTTATACTTCCTTTAATTAGCATGAAAAAATAACCAGATTAGAGAATAATGCATTAATTTTGTGCCATCATTTTTAAATTATATTGTATGATGCCGTGAATAGCGGTCGTGTATTCTAGAGCACCACGTAAAAAACAGGAATTATGAAAGAAAAAGTATCTATCCCTTTCATGCTGCTTGGTATATTGTTTAATGTATGCCTTATTGCAGCTAATCTTCTTGAAACTAAAGTCATCCAGGTTGGTGGTATTACCATTACTGCCGGATTATTAGTTTTTCCAATTTCTTATATTATTAATGATTGTATCGCCGAAGTATGGGGATTCAAAAAAGCACGCCTTATTATTTGGAGTGGTTTTGTGATGAACTTCTTTGTGGTGGCACTTGGACTTCTAGCCGTTTCTATACCTGCAGCGCCCTTTTGGGAGGGCGAAGAGCATTTTAATTTTGTTTTTGGTATGGCTCCACGTATAGTTTTTGCAAGTCTTACTGCTTTTCTGGTAGGGTCATTTCTTAATGCTTACGTAATGAGTAAAATGAAAGTTGCTTCGCATGGACGTAACTTTTCTGCGCGTGCTGTATTTTCTACTATAGTAGGTGAAACAGCCGATTCATTGCTGTTTTTCCCCATTGCTTTTGCTGGAATTATCCCTATGCGTGAGCTGTTTTTGTTGATGGGGGTACAAATTGTGTTGAAAACGATGTATGAGATTATTATTCTTCCAGTTACTATCCAAGTGGTGAAGTACATTAAGAAAGTAGAGGAAATAGACGTTTATGATGAAGATATCTCATATAATGTATTAAAGATTAAGGACCTTTCGTGATGATGAATAAAGAAGAAGCCTTAGTTGTGTTTAGTGGCGGACAAGACTCTACCACTTGTTTGTTTTGGGCAAAAAAACATTTTAAGAAAGTAGTCGCCCTCAGTTTTTTGTATGGACAAAAACACCAAAAGGAGGTTGAACTTGCTCGCGCAATATCGCAAGAGGCAGGGATTGAATTTCATGTAATGGATGTATCTTTTATTGGGAGGTTAGGGCAAAATTCGTTAACTGACTCTTCTATTGTAATGGATGAGGCTAAGCCCGAAGGAGGTTTTCCAAACACTTTTGTTCCAGGGCGCAATTTGTTCTTTTTGAGTATTGCAGCTGTTTTTGCACGCGAGAAAGGTATAAATCATTTGGTAACCGGTGTGTCGCAAACTGATTTTAGTGGTTATCCTGATTGTAGAGATGGTTTTATTAAATCATTAAATGTGACTCTTAATCTAGCCATGGACGAACAATTTGTAATTCACACTCCATTAATGTGGATTGATAAAGCGCAGACTTGGGCATTAGCCGATCAATTGGGAGTATTGGAGTTAATTCGTACAAAAACATTGACTTGCTATAATGGAGTTATGGGAGATGGATGTGGCCATTGCCCCGCTTGTAAGTTGCGTCGTGAAGGATTAGAGAGCTATTTGGCAACTAAATTAAAATAAGAAATTATAGATAGAGTTATGGCAAATTTAAAAGAACAACTTTCACTGTTGGGACGTAATACTGAATATAAACAAGATTATGCTCCTGAAGTACTAGAAGCTTTTGATAATAAACATCCTGAAAATGATTATTGGGTACGTTTTAACTGTCCTGAGTTTACAAGCTTATGTCCTATTACGGGTCAACCCGATTTCGCGGAGATTCGCATTAGCTATATTCCTGATGTGAAAATGGTGGAAAGCAAAAGTTTAAAACTTTATTTGTTTAGCTTTCGAAATCATGGTGGGTTTCACGAAGATTGTGTGAACCTGATTATGAAAGATTTGATTCGTTTAATGAATCCTAAATATATTGAGGTGACTGGACTTTTCACTCCTCGTGGAGGTATTTCTATTTACCCTTACGCCAATTATGGACGTCCTGGAACTAAATTTGAAGAATTGGCTATGCAACGTTTAGCTACTCATCAATAAGAGGTGATGAAATTGAATCTGCGGATAGCATAATTCATATAAATAGCCTATCAAACAGCTTTTGAGTGTTTCAATTGACTCTGTTTGGTAGGCTGTTTTATAATATGAGCGATTCGCCGCAAGCATTAGTTTCTCTCTTGATAAAATAACTAAGAATTGTTTCATTGTTATTCTGCACTGTATTGCTCACCGGTCAAAGGCATGCATATTCTAATTTTTCAATCTTAGATTGCGCCGTAAAGCTAGCATTTGCACATGCTATACCCTTAATTGCATATGCTTGTTATAACTAGTAGTCAGCCTATAAAACTGTTATACTCTTGAATGCGCTGAGGTTGATACATTAAAGTTTCAGTTAGTTTCAAGCCTTTGAAACTGTAGTTCCGAACTATTCGAAGCATAGTTTCAAACCTTTGGAAGCAAGCTGGAACTATCTGTTTGCGAAGACTCACAAATGCAGCGGCTGAGTCTATAATTATAAGTGATGGCTGTTTCAATGGAATGTAGACTATTCGTGATGGTAAGGACCGCCATTTAAGATTGTCATAGCTCTATATATTTGCTCTACAAATATCAATCGAATCATTTGATGTGAAAAAGTCATTTTCGACATTGCTATTTTTTCATTGGCTAAATCGTATACTTTGGGTGAAAATCCATAAGGACCACCGATAATAAAAACCAATCGTTTGTTTACTGTATTCATTTTCTTTTTCATCCAATCAGCAAACTCTATTGAACGCATTTCCTTGCCATGCTCGTCTAAAAGTACTACTACATCGCCAGGTTGAATTGCTTTACAAATCAATTCTCCCTCTTTCTCTTTTTGTTGTTCCATCGATAAACTTTTCGTATTTTTTAATTCGGGAATAACTTCGATGTCGAATGAAATGTAGCGTTTGGTGCGTTGCAAATAGTCATTGATTGCTGTGATATAATGTTGCTCTACGGTGCGCCCGATGACTAATAAGGTAGTTTTCATATCTGTTCCTGTTTGGGGTAAAAGTGCAAAAATAGGGCTTTTCTTGTTTTTATCCACAATAATTGCTTACCTTTGCCATGAAATGATAGAAGTTTAACTCGAAATAACTATCAAAAAGCTTAAGGTTATGAAAAAACGATTATTTCTTTTATCTGCCGGATTGCTTTTTACGATAACCATATTGTTGGCGCAAGATGTTCCGGTCGGTGTAGTGTTAGCTTTTAAAAAAGGAAGCTCACAAGACTTGAATAAATATTTGAATGATAAGGTAGAGGTCATTATTCAAAATACTCCAAAAAGCATTGATAAAGAACTTGCCGAATCTGTATTGTCTGCTTTTTTTGCTGATAGTAAAGTGAGTAATTTTACTGTTAATCATCAAGGAAAGCGTGATGATTCGAGTTTTATAATTGGCACATTAGCTACTACAAATGGTAATTATAGAGTTAATTGCTTCTTTCGCAGACTGCAAAATAAATATTTAATTCATCAGATAAGAATTGATAAAATCAATGACTAAAGAAAAAGAACTCATCGACAAATTGATAGATTTGGCTTTTGCTGAAGATATTGGTGATGGCGATCATACTACACTTTCGTGTATCCCCGATAGTGCTATTGGAAAATCAAAACTCCTTATTAAAGAAACTGGTGTATTGGCTGGTGTAGAGGTTGCTAAAGAAATATTTCATCGCTTTGACCCTACAATGAAGGTGGAAATTTTCATAAATGATGGTGCCGACGTAAAACCGGGAGATGTGGTAATGGTAGTTGAAGGAAAAATTCAATCATTGCTACAAACAGAGCGTTTAATGTTGAATGTAATGCAACGTATGAGTGGTATTGCCACTATGACTCGCAAGTATGTGAAACAACTTGAAGGTACCAAAACTCGTGTACTTGATACGCGCAAAACAACTCCTGCAATGCGTATTGTTGAGAAAATGGCGGTTAAAATTGGTGGTGGTGTAAATCATCGTATTGGCCTATTCGATATGATTCTTTTGAAAGATAATCACGTGGATTTTGCCGGTGGTATCGATAAGGCAATTACTCGTGCTAAAGATTATTGTAAGGCTAAAGGTAAAGATTTGAAGATTGAAATTGAAGTCCGTAGCTTTGATGAACTGCAACAAGTACTTGATTTAGGTGGAGTAGACCGTGTTATGTTTGATAATTTCACTCCTGAAATGACTAAAAAGGCAGTTGAAATGGTTAATGGTCGTTTTGAAACTGAATCGTCTGGTGGTATTACTTTTGATACATTACGCGATTATGCTGAATGTGGAGTTGATTTCATTTCGGTTGGTGCACTTACTCACTCTGTGAAAGGGTTGGATATGAGCTTTAAAGCTTGTTGATAAATAAAAAAACTAAATAGACACGGATTTTACGTTTTAATACATGATGTTTATCGTGTGTAGCGTGAAATCCGTGTTTTTATATTAATACATATGCGCTACTCATTTATTTCTTTTTAAATTAACTTCTTTTTGTATTTTTCTTTGCAGCATTTTCTATAGTGCTGCGTCAAACTAATAGAAACGCGAGAGGCGACTTGATAAAATAAAACGCATTGACTTGGAGAATGAGATTGATTTAATTAAAGGGTGTCGGGCAGGGGATGAAGCTGCACGACAAAGGCTTTATACTCTCTACGCAAAGCGAATGCTGGCTATATGCTATCGCTATACAGGTGATATAGATGCAGCTAATGATGTGTTGCATGATGCTTTTATTAAAATCTTTACCAAGTTTTCGTTTCGTGGTGAATCGTCCTTGTTTACATGGATTAGTAAGGTTATGGTATCTCAAGCGCTCGATTATTTGCGTCGTGAAAAACGAAATAGTCAATGGCTTTTATACGAAGAACAATTACCGGATATTCCGGAGTTCTCTCAAAGTGAAAGTGATTTGTCTGAAGAACAGTTGATGCTTTTTGTGGCTGAACTACCCGCAGGATGTAGAACAGTTTTTAATCTTTATGTTTTTGAGGAAAAATCACACAAAGAAATTGCAGCTTTATTGGGTATAAAAGAGCATTCTTCTACTTCACAATTGTATCGTGCCAAATATCTATTAGCAAAAAGAATTAAAGTTTTTAAAAGAAATGAAGAAAGAAAATGATGAAGTAATTGATTTGTTTCGATCACGTCTATCGTATACCGAAATGGATACTCGTGATGATTCATGGGCAAAGCTAAATTCACATATGGCTTTGATAGCTCAACGTAAACATATGTTTTTCATGCGACTTGTTTCTTCGGTAGCTGTGCTTTTTGTGTTGCTTGCTTCATCGGCTATGTTCTGGTACCTTTCGCCTAAAGAAGAAATGAGTGAGGCTTTTAGTCAATTAGCTGTTTCTAACCAGAGTAATTTAGTTGGGGATCAAGTTTATCAATCTTTTACTCCTGCTCCTCCAATGGCTTCTACTCATAACGTTAAGCCATTATCTAGTTCTTCCGCCAATCTGCAAAACTCTTTTCCCGAAGATTCATTGATGGTATCGGTCTCGTTTGGCTTTTCAATTACTTCCGTCAACCATAATGTATATGATAACCATGAATCAGATGTTTATTGGTCTTCTCATGATGAGTACTATTCTTATCCAATTGATGTATCGAATAGTTCATTCGATAGTGAAACAGCTGATACTTCTGTTTCAAAAACACATGATTGGGCTATTAAAACTTTTGGCGGTATTGCATTACCCAATAATCTGATTAGTAAATCGTTACCTTTTAATATTGGAGTGGGTATTGAGCGTAAACTTAATGATTTTTTGGCAATTGAAACTGGAGTACAATATGCTAATGTTCCTTCTAATAATGGTAAACTACATTATCTTGGTCTACCAATAAAGTTAAATGTGACTTACGCTAAACTTAAAAAGGTTGATTTGTATGCTTCTATTGGAGGAATAGCTGAAAAATGTATTTCAGGTGCGATTAAGAATGATTTTAAACATGAGCCGATACAGTTAGCTGTCAATGCTGCCATTGGAGCAAAATACAATATTAATGATAAATTGGCGGTTTTTATGGAGCCAGGAGTTTCTCATTACTTTAAAACTGATTCGAAATCTGAGACTACCCGCACAGTTCGTCCTACTAATTTTAACGTAGTGTGTGGCATGCGTATGTCTTTTTAATTCCTAATTTTATCTAATATGAAAAAGCTAGCAGTCTGGTTTATAGCAATAATATCTCTCCTCTGTTTGGTAAATTGTAATAATGAATCGGTAGACTCTAATACTTCCGAAATAACTACTTTTGTTAAACAACTAAAGGCTGGTACTTATAGCAATAAAAATGAAGTTGGAGTAGATGTCATTCCTAATTTCACGACAAATGATATTTCGGGTTTGTTGAAATATGCTGATGATCTAACTATTATTCCCTCATTTCCTACTTTGTATAAATCAAATAGTGGTAAAATAAGACTAGGCGAATGTATTTTATGGGTCGTTGAATCTATACGTTTAGGCTTTCCTGCTTCTATGGGATGTAATATGGTTGAGGTTAATGCTGATAATTACGAAGCGATTTATTTTCTCACAGATGAAGAGGTTCTAGATGCAGCTGCTCGTTACAAACAATGGTGGGATTATCGAAATCTGCCCCGAACTACATGGACTATTGATCCATGTTTTGATGAACCGCTTTGCGGAAGTGGATATCGTTGGTGGTAGTTGGTGTATTAAAATATAATTACATAACATGAAATGTATAGGTTTGGTGATGTGCTTATTTCTCTTTGTACACATTGCCTCTGCACAAGAATGGACTCCTCAAGACTCGCTAAAGCTTGATAGGATATTACATGATGAAGAAGAACTTCATCTTAATAGAAATGCAATAGAACAAATTGATTTAGGTTCCGGCATAATAGGAGGACCTATGATTTCTACTCAAAAACAATGGCTTCTTCCTGATGAAACTTTACCTACAGCTCTTCCCAATGAACTTTCATTAGATAAAAGGCAGTATTTAACTTTGCGTCCTTATACGGGAAGTACCCCTTACGACTGGGATCCTATTAGACAGAAAAAAATAAATGTGAATAAGGATACTTGGCGGAACGATCCATTTTATCATTTTAAAACTCAGTTTATATACTCTAATTGGGCTAAAACGCCTTTAGATAAGGGAGTGCGCAACTCTATTGAAGAAATTGAGGCATCAGGTTTACGATATAACCCATTGGCTAATAGAAGTGCTAATGCTATATTGGGTGGGTGGCAAAAGACGAGTAATCCAACTGGCTTGGACTTAATGACTCCTTTTACTAAAGATTTTTGGAATAGAAATGGACGTAAACGTCGTATTCGTACTTTGGAGGTGTTAAGTCAATATGGCGATTCTGCAACTACTCAAGAAAATTCTCCTATAATTAAATCATTAATTCGTTGAACTGTTGGTTTATTCTGTTTGTTTCTTTTTAATACTTAATGAGTTTAGAATACGATGAATAGAATAATGTCTTTATTGGATATTAAATATCCTATTATTCAAGGTGGAATGGCATGGTGTAGTGGTTGGAAACTTGCTTCTGCCGTAAGTAATTCAGGTGGCTTAGGGCTTATTGGAGCTGGTTCAATGCATCCCGAAGTGTTGCGTGAGCATGTGCGTAAATGTAAAGCTGCAACTCAGCTCCCTTTTGGTGTGAATGTTCCATTAATGTATCCCGAAATTGAGAGGGTAATGAATGTTATAGCTGAGGAAGGAGTTAAAATTGTTTTTACATCTGCCGGTAATCCAAAAACATGGACTTCTTGGCTTCACCAGAAAGGAATTATTGTTGTTCATGTAGTTTCCTCTTCGCGTTTTGCGATGAAATGTGAAGAGGCTGGAGTTGATGCTATTGTTGCCGAAGGGTTTGAGGCTGGAGGACATAATGGACGTGAAGAAACGACAACAATGTGTTTAATTCCGGCTGTTCGTAATGCTACTACTTTGCCTTTAATTGCAGCTGGAGGTATTGCTACCGGACAGTCGATGATGGCCACTTTTGTGCTAGGTGCTGAGGCTGTTCAAATAGGTACTCGTTTTGCGTTAACTACTGAAAGCTCGGCGAGTAATGTTTTTAAAGATTATTGCTTACGATTAAATGAAGGGGATACCAAATTACTTCTTAAGAAGTTATCTCCTACGAGATTGGCTGTTAATAGTTTTAGAGATCAGATAGAAAAAGCTGAAGCTAGCGGCGCTTCGGCTGATGAGTTACTAGCGTTGATAGGTTGTGGTCGACCTAAAAAAGGGATGTTCGAGGGGGATTTAGAAAATGGTGAGCTGGAAATAGGTCAGGTTACATCACTTTTGCGACACCAACAAACTGTAGCTGAGGTTATGAAAGAGTTAGTTGCTGAATATGATCGTATTAGTAAAATGAGATACGAGTGGTAAGTTAATGTTTTTTATATAAGATGATAAAAAAGCATCTCATTACAATCTGTTAATGAGATGCTTTTGGTTTTTACAGTGCTGAGTATGGAAGATTAAATACGTCGGCTACAGCTTTGTATACTACTTTTCCCTCCACAATATTTAGTCCATTTGACAATGATTTATCATTTGCGCATGCTTCCTTCCATCCCTTGTTAGCTAAAGCTAATATGTATGGAAGAGTTACATTGGTTAACGCCATAGTAGAAGTGTATGGTACTGCGCCGGGAATATTGGCTACTGCATAATGTATGATGTTGTCAACAACATAAATTGGATCACTGTGTGTTGTTGGGTGTGAAGTCTCAAAGCACCCACCTTGATCAATAGCAACATCCACTAATACACTGCCAGGTTGCATTGATTTAAGCATTTCTTTTGTTATTAAATGTGGAGCTTTATCTCCAGGTTTTAAAACAGAGCCAATGACTAGATCTACGGTAGGGAGTTCTTTTTCTATTTGGTGACTAGAAGAGTAGAGTGTTTTGACATTGGCGGGTAATGTTTCGCTTAAATATCTTAGACGTGGCAAATTAATATCAGCTATAGTGACATCAGCACCCATACCTGCTGCTATTTGAGCTGCATTACTTCCTACAACACCTCCACCTAATATTAAAACTTTGGCGGGTTTAACTCCTGGTACACCACCAAGTAATATGCCTTTTCCGCTTTGAGGCTTTTCTAAGAAACGTGCTCCTTCTTGTATTGACATACGTCCAGCCACCTCGCTCATGGGAATAAGTAGCGGTAGTGAATGGTCTGGTTTTTCTACAGTTTCGTATGCTAAACAGATAGCACCACTTGCTATCATTGCTAATGTTAACTCTTCGTTTGAGGCAAAATGAAAGTAGGTGAATAAGAGTTGTCCTGGACGAATTAATTTATATTCAGGTTTAATAGGCTCTTTTACTTTCACAATCATTTCTGCAATCTTATATACATCTTCAATTGAAGGTAAGAGAATAGCTCCCGCCGCTATGTATTCATTATCGATAAATCCGCTATTTATACCTGCATCTTTTTGCACATATACTTTGTGATTATGCTTAATCAATTCTGCAACTCCTGCTGGAGTCATGCCAACTCGATTTTCATTGTTTTTTATCTCCTTAGGTATTCCGATAATCATAATGTTAGTGTATTGGGGTTAAACATGCGACAATTTACGTATTTGTAGGGTGATATTTGTGATATCTCTGTATGTTTTTCAGCAGAATGTTAGTTAAAAGTGTTTTTCTAAATGATTCCTCTTTCTATTTTATTCGTTAAGGATGTAATTTTGATTAAACGTGTACTTGATTTTCTTTCCTTTTTATCTCTAAACTATTTCTCTATTTTCCGCTCTTCTTC
>DKPL01000030.1:6428-7007 GCA_002471185.1 Bacteroides sp. UBA7335 | reverse complement strand
AATTTTTTGTATTCCTAATCCTATAGAGAATAAAATTAATATTCTGTTTGGATCTATAGGTATAATTATACTTCTTACGATTGAATGGATTAATAGAGCTTCGAAATCTTATTATTCTCCTCCTTTTTTGAATAATACCTTTTTAAGATGGACTTATTATATTTTCATTGGATTATTAATTATTTATTGTGGAGGTAGTGGTAGTACATTTATTTATTTTCAATTTTAAAGTCATGAGATTGTATTTAAGAAAACTTTTTATGTACGTATTTTTTTTATTGTTGTCTATTTCTTTTGTGCTTGTTTTGACTATATATTTTGTTGATAAGTCAAATTATAAGTTGCCCTTAAATAAGAATATACTTATAATGGGAAGTTCTTTGACACAATGTGCTATTGACGACACAGTACTAAAAAAAACTATAAATTTATCGAGATCAGGAGCCCATAATTTATTTTTATATTTAGATACTGAGAGGTTGTTAAAGGTTAATCCACATATTGAAGTATTAGTTTTGCCGTTCTCTCCAGTTGTTTATGATAATAAGGTCGATGCATGGTGGTTAGATGAGTCATCAA
>DKPL01000030.1:0-6307 GCA_002471185.1 Bacteroides sp. UBA7335 | reverse complement strand
CAACTCTGCTGTGACTCAGGATAAACAGATGGAAAAAGAGAGAAGGAAAGAAGGGATGGTGGTTAGATGAGTCATCAATCAGAAATAATCTAAGGTTTCAATTAGTTGATCATGATTTGATGAAGTATAAAGATTTGTTTAATAAGTGCGAATTCTGGTTAAGTTACATAAAAACTCCAATGATGATACTACCCACAAGGTTTTATAATAAATTGACAAAAAAAACAAAAGAAATTGA
Source organism: Bacteroides sp. UBA7335 (assembly GCA_002471185.1). Classification (GTDB taxonomy): domain Bacteria; phylum Bacteroidota; class Bacteroidia; order Bacteroidales; family Bacteroidaceae; genus Bacteroides. The sequence continues at coordinate 6,069 of DKPL01000030.1, read as the reverse complement.
ATGTAACATTCCAGGTGGATATTTAGCATTAGATAAAAATCATGTAAAAAAATTTGCTATTGATAAAAATGTAAATAAAGGACATGCCGAGTTTACCGTCTCTTCTTTGCAATATAAATATTTAGAAAAAATGATTAATTTATGTCGTATTTATAATATTAGATTGATACTTATTAATACGCCACTTTATAAAGCTGATATTTACACAGATAATGTTTCTTTTGACTTATTTCGACAAAAAGAATTATCTGAAATTGAATATTTAGACTTTTCTATGTTTTCACTTCCTGAAAGTTGCTATGCCGATTTAATTCATTTAAATAAATATGGTGCAGCTATTTTTAGTGAATATTTAAATTGTCATGACGTCTTTGTTAAATGATAAATATTAAGCATGTGAGTATTTGTTTAATAATTTTATACCGTATCTATTTTATATGTCTTAGCATTGCATATACTTTCCGAGTATGATTTTATAAATATGACAGGGGATCAACAAGTAAGAGATAGTTGTATATTTATTATTATAATCAATCGATAGCGCACAAAGAAATTGATCTAGCAGATTTATTTTCTACAAATTGGTTAAAGTCAAATAAGAATCTAATAAATACGACTCGTAAAATAAAAAATAGTAACTATATAATAGCTCTTATTTTAAGCCAAAATAGTTGTAGTTACTCAAGGTACTACCAGGAAATGTACAAATAAAAAATATCGAAAGAAAAAGAGCTACAGAGATCAACTGTGGCTCTTTTTCTTTTATCTATGCTGATTTATTGTATCTTTGCAGACCAATGTGATTATACTTTATAAATAATGAAATTGACTAATCCTCATTTACAAATGAATTGGACGGAAATAAGGAGATTTAGCTATGTTTCAATTGCGTTATTAACGCTTTCGATCTTGCCTATGCAGGCTCAAATGAGTAATAACCAACTGAAACAAGCAGCTCAGGGACTTAGCCCTCAACAACTAAATCAGATCAAGAATGATCCGCGTGCACGTCAACAAGCAATCCAGCAGGCAAAAGCAGCAGGGGCTACAGACGAGCAGATTGCCGAAGGTCTTGACAAATTAAACGGTCAAGGTGCTAACGGATCGAAAAACCAAAACCAACGCAGTAGCGCTCAAAAAGGGAAGCGTAATACTAACGGCGACTTTATGTTGCAACAAGACTCGTTGATGATGGATTCTCTTTCGTTTTATAATCAAAACGAGAAAGATAAAAAACCGGTTTGGGATAAAAACACCGTGTTTGGTCGTGAGATCTTCTCCAACAAGAACCTAACCTTTGCTCCAAACCTCAACATTGCCACACCGAAAGGATATCGCATTGCGGCAGGAGATGAGTTGATCGTAAATATCTGGGGTGCTTCTCAAAACTACGATTCCTATACCGTAACACCAGAGGGAGCTATCTTGATTCAAGATCTTGGTCCGGTGTATGTAGCCGGAATGAGTGTAGAGCAAGCTCAAGAGCACGTGAAGCAAGAACTGGGTCGTATGTATCAAGATCTTACATCGGATGCGCCCTCTACCTATATGTCGCTTACGTTAGGAGGTATTCGCAGCATCAAGGTAAACATTGCCGGAGAGGTTGCTACACCGGGTACGTATACATTGCCATCGTTGGCTACTCTATTCAACGCCTTGTACATGGCAGGAGGGGTGAGCGATATTGGTTCGCTTCGTGAAATCAAAGTATACCGCAACAGTAAACTGATCGGTACACTCGACGTATACGATTACTTACTTAATGGCAAATACAATACCAACATCCGTCTCGAAGACAACGATATGATTGTGGTAGAACCTTACAAACGATTGGTTTCTACCGAAGGAAAACTGAAACGTGAACGTATCTATGAAATGACAGACGGAGAAACATTGGCCGATTTGGTTCGTTTCGCGGGAGACTTCAAAGGAGATGCCTATACCAACAACATCACCGTAAAACGTAAAAATGGTCGCATGCACTCGATTTACAATGTAGATCGTGCCGACTTCGCCAATTTTCCGATGCAAGATGGGGATGCCGTAAAGGTAGACTCTGTGCTGAATCGTTTTTCAAATCGTATCACGATAGAAGGTGCGGTATACCGTCCGGGCGAATATGCATTGGGTGGGAATGTAAACACTGTAAAGGAATTGGTAGAAAAAGCAGAAGGATTGATGCCCGATGCATTTAAAAACCGTGCCATTCTTACACGACTCAATCCGGATGATACCGAAGAGGTTGTGACGATTGACTTGGGCGCTTTGATGCAAGGCAAAGTAAAAGATATCCCACTAAATCGTGAAGACATCTTGACGATCTCTTCTATTTACGATACCCGCGAGTTGTACAATGTGATTGTGCAAGGAGCCGTAAACAAGCCTGATACATTGCCGTATCGAGACAATCTCACTATCGAAGATGTAATCTTGCAAACAGGCGGACTCAAAGAAGCTGCTTCACTTGTGAAAGTAGAGGTTTCGCGTCGTATCAAAGACCCGAAAGCGATGTCTGAGTCGAGCCGCATTGCCGAAACGTTCAATCTGGATATCACCGAAGGACTTCAGGTGCGCGGCAATGAAAACTTTACGTTGCAACCTTTCGATGTGGTAAACATCCGTTTCTCTCCGGCTTATCAAGATCAACAATCGGTTACGGTAGATGGAGAAGTGCTGTTTAAAGGGCAATATGTGATGAGCAAAAAGAACGAGCGCTTGAGTGACTTGATTGCCAAAGCGGGCGGACTTACACGCGATGCATACGTCAAAGGAGCCAGTCTGAAACGTAAGATGAGCGATGCCGAGAAAGCACGCGTAGAAACGCTGCTGCGCATCAGTCAGAATTCGATGAGCAAGAAAGACTCCATCAGTGTAGAAAGCTTAAGCCTCGACAACTACATGGTGGGTATCGATTTGGTTTCAGCCATGAAGAAACCGGGGGGTGAAGCCGATATTACATTGCGAGAAGGCGATATCCTTACCATTCCGCAATATCAGGGAACTGTAAAGGTTAGTGGTGCCGTAGTCTACCCGAATACGGTTGCGTATAAAAAAGGAATGGATGTAGGCGATTATCTCGATCAGGCCGGTGGCTACAACGATATGTCGCGCAAACGTCCTATTGTGATCTATGCAAATGGTACGGTAGCTACTACGAAGAAGAAACTGTTCTGGAAGTTCTATCCAAAGGTAGAACCGGGAGCTGAGATTCTGGTTCCTGCTAAGAGTGCAGACAATAAAGGTGTTGGTTTAGCAGAGATTATGAGTGTGGCTAGTTCGACAACTTCGATTGCTGCAATGGTAACTTCGATTATCAACAATATGAAATAATAGTGTGCTAGACGCTATACTACAAAAAAACGCCCGAGAACAATGAAGCTCTCGGGCGTTTTCTGTATTATTGCTCGAGGTTGGTTTGTAAGTTGAATTTCACGTCAGACTTCAACGATAAACTGTTGATTCGTTCTATTTGCCTGTTTAGGAAATAGTCGGCATACAGACTATAGTCTTGTGTTTCGTAAAAATGGATGAGACCTTTGCGATAGTTTAGAAGATCTTCATCTTGGGCCGAATAAACGGGGATAATGTCATGATTCATTAAAACAATACTTTCCAATAAACGAGATGTGCGTTTGTTGCCATCGATAAATGGTTGCAACCTTGCGATATTGCAATGTAAGTATACTGCTCGTTCCATTGGATTGCTGTACTGATGTTGACCAGAAACAACATTTTCGAAAGCAGCCTTGATTTCTTCCGGCTCTTTAGGAGGGGTATAAGTTGTACCCGTAATGCCTACGGCTTTACTTCTCAATACTCCTTTATCTACTGTTTGCACCAATTCGTCTGCCAACATAGAGTGGATGGTGAGTACGGTACGTTGGTCAATATCGATGGCTCCGTTTTTTAGAATTTGCTCAAGAACTGTCACAAACCCATTGTATAAGTTTTTAAGCATCTTGGCATCTTCATAGCGTTTTGGTGATGTAATATCATCTTTTAGCAATGCTTCAGTTTCCACGTACGTATAGGTATTCCCTTCAATCTTTCCCGAATAGTAACACCATACTACGGCTAGATTCTTCAGTTCGGCAGAAGTTAATCCCGATAGTTTTGCGTATTGGTTGTTTAAAATAAAAGCAGCCTTTCGCAATTGTATGTCGTTGAAGATTGGCTTTGTTTCCATATTCTATTTTTGTGACAAAGTTAGTTTATTTATCGCTTTTTGCGATGTGCAGTTTCGAATTTAAATGATAGAAGGGTGTAGAAATTTCTTTGCTGTTTACAGTTCTATTATATCTTTGTGAAAAGATATAAAATTGTATAGAAGAGAATAGTTGTAAAAAATAACTTACACTTATTGTTAGTTATAAATATATTGATACCTTTGCCATGGAAATTACTTTTAAAGAAAAATCTTTAGAGAGGCTCGCGAATGATAACAAAGCATCTCAAAGAAAACTTGGAGATAAATGTGCTAAGAAATGAAAACCCTATTCCGACAAATGACCGGGGAGGATATATCTGGTGCGAAATTAAGGGTGTAGAAATTGTAGAAATAATGGATTATCACTAAATGATTGAAGAAATGGCAGCGAAACAAAATCAATATCATCCGGAAATTGTATTTCATCCTGGTGAAACTTTATCAGAGGTGCTTGATGAATGGGGAATGGGGCCTAAAGAGTTTTCGATACGAACAAATAAGCCCGAGAAAACAATCATTGCAATACTAAAAGGAGATAGCTCAATTACACCCGAAATGGCTGTCGTTTTTGAGCACGTGTTGAAAGTGCCCGCTCATCTTTGGCTTAGTTTGCAAAGTGCTTACAATGAGTATGTAGCGAGAGTTGAAAATTTGAGTTCTGTAGAAAAAGCGATTGAGTGGACAAAGCTATTTCCTGTTAAAGATATGGTTCGATTGGGATGGTTGAAACGAACAAGTACTTGGTTTGATAAAACGTCGGAATTATTTTCATTTTTTGGAGTTTCGAATCCTACAGCATGGCAAGATTATTATTGTAATCAGAAATTAAAGGTGGCTTTCCGAATTTCATTATATCATACACAACAGCCTTATGCTATTTCTGCGTGGTTGCGACATGGTGAGATTTGTGCAAAGCGAATATCGGCAAATATTTACTCAGAACCTCAATTACGAGCTTTACTTCCCAAGATAAAGGATCTCATGATTAATCATAATTCGGATCTTTTCTCTAACCTTCAAGACTTATGCTTGTCGGTTGGAGTAAAGCTAATATATACTCCATGTTTACCTAAAGCTCCAATATCCGGGTCTACACGTTGGCTTGGTAATAATCCGGTAATTCAATTATCGGGGAGGTATAAGCGTAATGATATTTTTTGGTTTACTTTTTTTCATGAGATTGGACATATTCTTTTGCACGGAAAGAAAGAAATATTTCTAGAAGGAAGTGATCATTTGGATGATATAGAGGAAGCAGGGGCGATAGAGGAAATAAAGAAAAAAGAAATAGAGGCTGATGAGTTTGCCGTTAAACATACATTTTCTCACGAGGATTTGAAATGTTTTATTGATAACTATACAATCACAGAAGAGAGTATTGTGTCTTTTGCTAAAAAAATACATACTCATCCTGCCCTTATCATAGGCAGGCTTCAGCATGAAAAGAAGATAAAGCATAATATAGGAGTTCGCTTTTTAGAACAAGTTGAGTTTGGCGATTCTCGTCTTGTATAAAATATATGGTCTAATAATATTACAAAAAACGCCCGAAAGCAATGAAGCTTTCGGGCGTTTTCTGTAATATAGAGATTGTATCTACTTGTACATTTCTTGGTAGTACTTCTCATATTCTCCGCTGGTGATGTTGTCTACCCAGGCTTCGTTGTCGAGGTACCAGCGAATGGTTTTCTCGATGCCTTCTTCAAATTGCAACGATGGCTCCCAGCCGAGTTCGTTCTTTAGCTTCGTAGAGTCGATGGCATAGCGCAGGTCGTGTCCGGCACGGTCGGTTACGTAGGTAATCAGTTTTTCGGATGTTCCTTCGGGACGTCCCAATAGGCGGTCGGCTGTTTTGATCATTA
>DKPL01000072.1:9183-28568 GCA_002471185.1 Bacteroides sp. UBA7335 | reverse complement strand
TTGTTCATCGCAATTACAGTACCATCAACAACCTCACGGTCATTTACTTTATTTAAAGTACTGTCATAAGCTTTTTCTAATTCATCTTGACTTACACTAGTAAGAGCTTCTCCTTTTTCATAAGCATCCCAATTGAAATCTTCAATAGGAGCAATGTTTTTTAAATTTTCCATTAATAATTAATTTGTTCTTAATACTTTAACTAAGTTAGACATTATATTATCTAAAATCGAGTGCAAAGATAGTACAATTTCACAATACATAAAAAGAAAAAGAGAAAAATATCATCCATAATAATGGTTAATAGTCAGAGTTTTAACAGCAATTTCTGGATTTAAGTATCAAATCATAAAAGGAATAAAGAATTGTTTTAAATAAAGAACCCAACAAACTCCATTTAATAATTATCGGTTAAATAGTTCAAAAGTAAATTTACAACCAATTTGGCTGTATTTCCAGTTTTTAAAACCAATAAACACACCCAAATCAAATATATGAGTTCCAATACCATAACCAAACTCAATATATGGTTTCAAATGAGGAACGACCAATCCACTTAAATAGAAACGTTCATTTTGAACATAGCGTGAGTATTTATTCAAATGCCGAAGCAGCAAAAAAGGAGTTTCATAAGTTATATGGGCACGGATATATCTATTAGAGGAGTTATACCAGCGACCATCCAATAACTGAAACATTCCACCTATATCATCATTCCATCCAGTAGGAAGACTACTTCTTGAAAAATTTGCAAAATCCACAAAGTACATTTCATCTTGATTAGTAAAAAAGCCAAAACCTACTCTATAGAACAAATTACGCATTAAATGAAGATTTATTCGATGTTGCAAATCAAATTCAATACGCTCGTATTCGCCAGTGCTATTAAAAACGCCACGAATACCTCGTTCATAATCAACAGCAAAAGTTGGGAAATAAGAATATAGATTCATTTTTCGTCTGCCATTCATATAGTAGTATAGTCCGGGAGTCCATTCAACCCGTACACTTGGTGCAAAACTAATATAGTTTGTTCTTATTTTATTAAGATAATCAGGAGGTATTTCAAGTGAAGGATCCAATATTACAAATTTTGATTTTTTTACCGGAGTACGGCGATGCACTGAAACCCCCACACCTATTTTTAACCCGTTTGTAACCTCAATACTATGTTTCAAATTAAAAAATAAATCATGAAAATAATCTAAATGAATCAAATTAAAATCAAATAAACTATCAGGAAAAGCTTTCAATTCATCAAGTACATCGCTACTATATATTCTATTCCCATTTCCAATACTTAAATGAATAGTTGCTTGCCTTTCAGGCCAATAGTCATAATCCGAAGTTAATGACCAGTAAAATTCTTTTCGAGTAAAGTTATAACCGATGCGCGGTATTATTCTGAGTAGTTTACCATCCTCAAATAAACGATTATAGCGAAAATCCTGCCTCCAAGAGAAACCATTACTGCGACTGTAGCTAAGCAATAATGGATTAATTATGGGAGAACATTTAACATTACCTACAGAAGCTAAATTAATATTGATATCACTTAATAAAAACTCTCCTACAGCTCCCCACAAAGCTTTACTATGGCGCGGTTTACGTAATATTGTAGTATCTCTACGATAATTATAATCCTGATACAGCAAACGATCTTCACTTTTAAGTTGAATAGGCCTTATAGAATCAAAATAAACACTATCGTTGCGAATTAAGCTGTTATCTGAGGTTAAAGAATAAGATTCGCTCAAGTCATATTTTTTTTTATGCTTCACTTTAAAAGCGTTTTCATTCAACTCAATGTCAGTATACATCAATGATGCAAAATAACTACCATCAATTATATTTCCTAAAAATTTAAATACAGCATTCAAACTATATTCTACCGGCAAAAATTCATTTTCATCACCAGTACGTCCCATTTTTATCAAATTCTCAAATGTTATCAAGCCTGTTCGCCCTGAAAAGCGAATTTCACGCACGCTCCATGACTTTGAACTAATCACCATCCAACCACCAACGAGTTGATCACTTTTAGCTTTCGGAATAAATCGAATTTTATAATTCAATTGAGTACTATCGGATATTATCGAATCAAGTTCATATCGATAATAACTTCGTGCATTCTTTGCCAAAGGCGATAATAATTTATTATAAAGCAAAGTAGAAGAATAGATATTTACATGAAAATACTCCAACATATTAGCCTGAAATCCTTTTCCATAAGTTGTTCCATAGGTTGCCAAGACTTTCTGATCATAGATATTGGGAGCTGTATAGTGTAACTCACTAAAAGATTCCATTAGATATTTAGAAACTCCCTTTTGCAGACGAACCATTTTAGGAATATATCGAAAGGTAAAATTCTTTTTTCGTATATCTAAGTCTCCCTTTATATAAAGTTTTGCACGATAATCAAGAACTATTTTTTCATAACGGGGAGCTTGTGCAATAGCATAATTTACAATAAAATCAACTCCAATGTCATTTTTATAACTGCAAGTATCATCAATAGTAAATATACCCGTATAAGCTCTTCCTTCAGGTATAAAGAAGAGAGTAAACAAAATTGTGATATATATAGTAGTATAGAGTTTCAATCGCAATATTTTTACACTTTAGCAAATGTAATTAAAAAACATTTCATCTCATCTTTATCATTCTATTTTTTCATATTTCTAAAACAATTAATTCGATTTCGAAACAAACAAAAGTACTTAAAAGCAGCAAAACCCTATTAAAAAAATGGGCAAAACTCAAAATAAAAGCACTTTTTACAACTTTACCCCTATCCCATTAGGGGTTATTTCAAGAAAAGAACTACTTTTGCAACAAACAACCCACAAAAATGAATCAAATATGTCTAAAATGAGATTTTTTGCTCTAAAAGAGCTTTCAAACAGAAAAGCAATTGAGACAACACCTCCTGCAAAAAAACTTTCGGATTATTATGGAAGCCATGTATTCGATCGTAAAAAAATGCAAGAATATCTTCCTAGAGAAGCTTACAAAGCCGTAGTTGATGCTGTAGAAAAAGGTAACCCAATCAGTAGAGAGATGGCTGATTTAATTGCGAACGGCATGAAGAACTGGGCCAAATCACTAAATGTAACTCATTACACACACTGGTTTCAGCCCCTTACTGATGGAACAGCAGAAAAGCATGATAGCTTCATTGAATTTGGTGAAGATGGAGAAATTATCGAACGTTTCTCTGGAAAACTATTAATTCAACAAGAGCCAGATGCTTCTTCATTTCCAAACGGAGGAATCAGAAATACATTTGAAGCCCGCGGATATACAGCTTGGGATGTATCTTCACCAGCATTTGTGGTAGACAACACCCTTTGTATTCCTACAATTTTTATATCGTATACAGGCGAAGCCCTTGATTATAAAACTCCATTATTAAAAGCGCTAGCAGCTGTAGATAAAGCTGCAACCGAAGTTTGTCAGTTATTCGACAAAAACATCACCCGTGTTTATGCGAATCTAGGTTGGGAACAAGAATATTTTCTAGTAGACTCTTCACTTTTTAATGCCCGCCCCGACCTTTGTCTTACTGGTCGCACACTTATGGGACACTCGTCAGCTAAGGATCAGCAGTTAGAAGATCATTATTTTGGTTCTATACCTCCACGTGTTACAGCATTTATGAAAGAGCTGGAAATAGAATGTCACAAGCTAGGAGTACCCGTAAAGACACGTCATAATGAAGTAGCGCCAAATCAGTTTGAGCTGGCACCTATCTTCGAAAATGCAAACCTAGCCAACGACCATAATCAGTTGGTTATGGATTTAATGAAACGCATCGCTCGCAAACATAACTTTGAAGTATTACTACATGAAAAGCCATATAGTGGAGTAAATGGTTCAGGCAAACACAATAACTGGTCGCTTATTACCGATAATGGAATTAATCTTTTTGCACCAGGTAGAAATCCCAAAGGAAATATGCTATTTCTTACCTTCTTGGTAAATGTACTAATGATGGTATATAAAAATCAAGACTTACTTCGTGCTTCTATTTCAAGTGCCGGAAATAGCTATCGTTTGGGAGCAAACGAGGCACCTCCAGCAATCTTATCTATTTTCTTAGGAAAACAACTCTCTGCTACATTAGACGAAATCGTTCGTCAAGTAGGTGACTCCAAAATGACCCCCGAAGAGAAAACTACTCTTAAGTTAGGCATCGGTCGTATTCCTGAAATTTTACTTGACACAACCGACCGCAACCGCACATCTCCATTTGCCTTCACAGGAAATCGTTTTGAATTTCGCGCAGCCGGCTCTTCTTCCAATTGTGCAGCAGCTATGATTGCAATCAACGCAGCCATGGCCAATCAGCTAAATACTTTCCGTGCAGCAGTAGAAACATTGATTGAAGAAGGTGTAGGCAAAGATGAAGCTATTTTTCGTATTCTCAAAGAAACAATTATTGCTTCAGAAGCGATTCAATTTGAAGGCGACGGTTATTCAGAAGAGTGGCGCAACGAGGCAGCACGTCGTGGTTTGACCAATATCTGTCATGTACCTGAAGCACTAACTCACTATATGGACGATCAATCAAAGAAAGTATTGATTGGTGAAAACATCTTTAGCGAAACCGAACTAGCCTGTCGTCTAGAAGTAGAGTTAGAGAAATACACCATGAAAGTTCAAATTGAAGGACGTGTATTGGGTGACTTAGCTATAAATCATATCGTGCCTACAGCTGTGACTTATCAAAACCGATTGATTGAAAATCTTCGTGGAATGAAAGAAATATTCACAAGCGAAGAATTTGAAGAATTGAGCAAAGACCGCAAAGAGCTAATCAAAGAAATATCGAGACGAGTTACTGCTATTAAGATTTTAGTTAAAGAGATGATTGAAGCCCGCAAGTCAGCCAATCAACTAAGTAATTATCACGATAAAGCATTTGCATACGAAGAAACAGTTCGTCCTTATTATGATAAAATTCGTGATCATATTGATCACCTCGAGTTAGAAATTGATGATGAGATATGGCCATTGCCTAAATATCGTGAATTATTATTCACTAAATAACACCAAAAATAACGATAGGTTATAAAACTAATAATATGATATTATCACTAACGGTTAAACTCCATCAAAAGAATTAACATAGACAACGATTAAACAAAAAGAATTTTCTCGGAATTAAATTGATTGCAATAAAACGATCAGTTTAACTCCGAGAAATTACAATAAAGACATAATACACAATAAGAACATATTAAGAGTATATTATTGCTATTGGATTAAACACGAAGTATAACAATAGAAAATCTTAGTTCACAACAAAAATGTCATTTTGTCAAGCGACAAGAGAAAGTAATCATTTCTGTTTGCGAACACAATGAGACATGCTTGTAATATTTGCTACAATTGATGTAGTTTTTCGATTTTTCTTTCTACATTTGTGCTTTATAACACAGTTCTGCAGCACTCATGGTAAAAAGAAACTTGTCAGATATTGATATCTCGGAACAAATCCCCGATATGTGGGCTTCTCTGAATGAAGAACAGAGAGAGTTCCTGGCGAATAATTTTACTCTACAAAATTACAAAAAAAACGAGATTATATATTGTGAAGGAGAAACACCTTCTCACCTAATGTGTCTTCTTAGCGGTAAAGTTAAGATATACAAAGATGGCGTAGGTGGTAGAAGTCAAATCATTCGTATGATTAAACCTACTGAATACTTTGCTTATCGTGCCTTTTTCGCAAAAGAGGATTTTGTAACTACTGCTGCCGCATTCGAGCCTTCCGTTATTGGTTTGGTACCAATGAGTGCCATATCTACCCTAATCAGTCAAAACAATAATTTAGCCCTATTTTTTATTAAGCAACTCTCTATCGATCTAGGTATTGCTGATGAAAGAACTGTAAATCTTACGCAAAAGCATATTCGTGGGCGATTATCAGAGTCACTGATCTTTTTAAAAGAGAGTTATGGGTTAGAGGAAGACGGATCTACTTTAAGTATATATCTCTCAAGAGAAGATTTGGCCAATCTTTCAAATATGACTACTTCTAATGCAATTCGCACATTATCGAATTTTGCTGCAGAGAGATTAATTACTATTGACGGACGAAAAATAAAAATTATAGATGAAGAAAAGCTAAGAAAAATCAGTAAAATAGGCTAAGTGTTTTTATTTGCCTTATATAACTTAACACACATTTTATATCATGAAAAAAGGTTTTTTTCTACTCCTTTTATCTCTATTGATTATCACCCCCGGATGTCAACAGAAGAAGGAAGTAGCGAACGAGTACAACATCGTTCCGCTACCCAATCAAATGGTTCCCCAAGAGGGACGATTCCAGCTTAGTAAAACAGTAAAGGTTATTGCGGCCGAATGTACTCCAGAGGTTATTGCTGTGGCTGATTCTTTTATCAGCCAGATCGCCTTAACTTCGGGCATAAAAATGCAACTACTCACCCAAAATGACAATGCTTATTCACCTGCTATTATTTTTCATCCCGAAAGCAGTATTCCAGATGAAGGCTATAAGTTAGTTGTTACCCCAGAAAACATTACAATCTCTGCCTCACAACCCAATGGTTTCTTTTATGGAGTGCAAACTTTATACCAACTACTCCCCCCGGTAGTCTATGGCGACAAGTTAAATAAAAGAGCCAATTGGTCTATTCCTGCTGTCGAAATCGAAGATGCTCCCCGGTTTTCTTATCGAGGTATGATGCTCGATGTTTGCCGTAACTTCTCTTCGGTGGAATATGTCAAAAAGTTCATAGATATGCTTGCTATGCACAAAATGAATATTTTCCATTGGCACTTAACAGACGATCAAGGTTGGCGTATTGAAATCAAAAAATATCCAGAGTTAACTAAGACCGGTGCCAATCGAAAAGAAACTCTTATTGACTACTATTACACCAATTACCCTCAAATATTTGATGGTAAACCTACTGGTGGTTATTACACTCAAGAGCAAATCAAAGAGATTATAGATTATGCAGCCAGCAAGTACATCACTGTCATTCCCGAAATCGAAATGCCAGGTCATGCGTTAGCAGCTATTGCTTCTTATCCTTACCTATCTTGCAATCCCGATTCAGTTTATGATGTTCCCGGCACATGGGGCATTTTCGAAGAGGTATACTGTCCTAAAGAAGAAACTTTTGCTTTCTTAGAAGGAGTAATTGACGAAGTTGCTGAACTTTTCCCAAGCCCATATATTCATGTAGGTGGAGATGAGTGCTATAAAACCGCATGGAAAAGTTGTGAAGAGTGTCAGGCATTAATTAAGAAGTTGGGGTTGAAAGACGATACAACTCCCAATCCTGTTGATGGCAAACTACATACTAAAGAAGAAAAACTCCAAAGTTACGTCATCACCCGCATGGAGAAGTATATCAACTCAAAAGGTAAAAACATCATCGGTTGGGATGAGATTCTTGAAGGAGGATTGGCGCCAAACGCTACGGTCATGTCATGGCAAGGAGTCGAAGGAGGTATGAATGCAGCTAAGCAAGGACACAATGCTATTATGACTCCTAGTCCTTATATGTATTTAGATTACTATCAAGAAGATCCCGAAACAGCTCCCATTACAATTGGCGGATATGTCACATTAAAAATGACCTATAATTATAACCCTGTAGCTGACGATGCAGATGAATTGGTTAAGAAACATATCATTGGTGTACAAGGTAATGCTTGGAATGAATATATGCAAACCGAAGAGCGTCGTGATTATCAAATATTCCCTAAAATGACTGCCATTGCTGAAACGGCTTGGACAGAAGATGCCAATAAAGATTGGAATGACTATTGCAGTCGCCTAGAAGAAGAGTTTGAGCGCCTAGATATTTTAGGTGTACAAGCTTGTCGCAACTATTTTGATGTAAATGTAAATACTAAAGTATTGAATGATACTCTCATGGTGATTTTAGATTGCTTCAATCCAAATGCCGAAGTTCGATATACGATAGATGGTAGTACCCCTACTCCTAAATCAACTTTATACACAGGTCCGTTTGCTTTAAAAAACAATATCAACTTAAAAGTTGCAGCATTTAAGGATGGTAAAACAATTGGTAATGTACGCCACAAGCCACTTTATGGCAACCTAATTGCAGGAAAATCGTTTACCACTAGCCATCCTATTGGCTGGTTGAAAGGTGATATTTTGGGTGAAAATGATTTAATATATGGTGATTCTATCACGATGGGACTAACTAATGGCAAGCGCGGCAACAATGCCTCATACATACCTTGGTCTATTTACCACATGAGTGATGAAAGTCAAGAATTAATTTTCACTGTTAAGTTAGATGAGACAGCCACTATACATAAAATTATATTCGGTTCACTCTATAATCCTGCTTTCCGTATACTTCCTGTGGGTAGTGTAAAAGTTGAAACATCAACCAATGGAAAAGAGTATACTGAAATTACTCACGAAACATTTACTCGTGAATATCCTGAAAAGGGAAGAAAAGCCTATACAGATGAAGTTACCTTTACACCAACAGAGGCTTTATATGTGAAGCTCACATTCCACAATGGTGGAACCTTACGCAATGGCATCGATTGTCGTCGTGATACTCCGGGTGAGATTTTACAAGCAGATCTTTGCATTGACGAAATCGAAATTTACTAGAAATAGTCTACTCAATAATTCAACATTTAAAAGCCGATTAAAGATATTTAGTTATCTTTTAATCGGCTTTTTTATAACATTCATAAATGGCTTTTCCTAGTTCGGCAATAAGTTCATATCCTACTTCGGAACTTTCTTTTGAGTGAGTTATAAAAATCGAAAAAAGCAACTTGCTTCCATCTTCAAGTTCGATAATTCCCACATCATTCTGAGCTGCAATCACACCATCTGTATTTGTACCCGAAAAGCCAGTTTTATGAAATACAGTAATATCTTGTGGCAGATATTTACGAATAGACCCCGTAGCAATGTTTCCCATTAGCTTCCATAGCCTATCACTGCTTTCAGCCGATAAATGCTCTTTTGCTTGATATATTTTCAAGAAGTCAATCATTGCATTGGGAGTAGTAGAGTTCATAAACTGTATATCCCAATCGACCTGCATTTCACGCTCTGTATGACGAACAAACAGCTGGTTAGCACCCATATCTATAATTACTTTCTGCACATAGGCTGGTCCACCAATTAAATTTAGTAGACAGTCGGTCGCTGCATTATCACTATAAACCAACATGTATTTAAGTAACTCAGATAGAGGCAAGGTTACTCCATGAGGATATTTCTTACTCATTGGACTCCATAAATCAGTATAAACAAATGACTCATTAACTGTTATCAATTCATCATAACTTAACTTTCCACAGTCAATCTTATGAAGTACTGCCATAGCAATTGGAAATTTATAGACACTCTGCATTGGGAAGTGTTTATCTCCATTCCACGAAAAGCTCTCATCATGTGTCACATCATACACCGCCATCCCAACTTCTAACCGTTTATTTTTAATCAAGGCAGCAACCTTACGTCCCAGACAAGATTCCTCGGCCAATCCCCCTATCGGCAGACACAATAATAGTATCAATAGTGTATTACCTAAAACAATTCTTATCCAATTCATATTTTACACATAGATTAATATCTATAAAAAAGCCCTTCTTTCGCAACAAACTACCATTGCAAAAGAAGAGCTTACTATCTCTAAGATGAATTACATCAATCCTTTCTCAGTCAAGTAGCGTTCAGCTTCAATAGCGGCTTTACAACCACTAGCTGCTGCTGTTATCGCTTGACGATAATGTGAATCGGCCACATCACCGGCAGCAAATACACCAGGCACTTTTGTGCGCGGTGAGTTACCCTCAGTAATAATATATCCCACCTCATCCGTGTCAATATATTCTTTAAAAATTTCTGAGTTAGGATGATGGCCGATAGCCAAGAAGAAACCATCAATAGCCAATGAGAAACGCTCTTCATCAGAAGCTCCCCAACGCTTTACCAAGTTAACTCCCTCTACACCATTTTCTCCAAACAAACCAACGGTATTAGTCTCGAACAATACCTCTATTTTATCGTGATTCATCACACGTTCTTGCATAATCTTAGAAGCACGCAAGAAGGGTTTTCTCACAATCAGATAAACTTTAGCAGCCAATCCTGCCAAGTAGATAGCCTCTTCGCACGCTGTGTCACCACCACCTACTACAGCTACTACCTTTTTACGATAGAAAAATCCGTCGCAAGTAGCACAAGCACTCACACCCATACCGGCATACTTCTTTTCATCTTCTAAGCCCAAATATTTAGCAGTGGCTCCGGTAGCTATAATCACCGTTTCTGCTTCAATCACCTTGTCACCATCAATTGTGATTTTATAAGGAGATTCTTTTAGATCAGCATGTGTAGCAATACCAAAGCGTATATCAGCGCCAAAGCGAGTAGCTTGAGCACGCATATCTTCCATCATTTGAGTGCCACTCACCCCTTGCGGATAACCCGGAAAGTTTTCTACATCGGTAGTAGTTGTTAGCTGACCACCTGGTTGTAGTCCTTCATACATTACGGGAGACAAATTGGCGCGTCCGGCATAAATAGCAGCAGTATATCCTGCAGGGCCCGAACCAATAATCAAGCATTTTACTTTTTCTGTAGTCATATCTTTTTAGTTTAAACTTTATATTATTATTAATTAGCGCAAATCAATCACTTCGACTTTAGGATACTCTTTGCGATTAAATACAAACAAAGAGTCTGTCAAATCCAAATGCACACGATAGCTATTGATAGTTATCACATTGCGTGTACCATCGCGCAACTCTACTTCAATATAAACAGGTAAGTTGCTTTCCTTATTTATATACAATACGATGGAAGTCATATCTTGCTTTTTGTCTGTAGCTGTCATCATCACTTCGCGCACCGGTTTACCTTTGAAAGCCGTTGCCGAACCCACCTCACAACGATATCCTTTTTTATATAAAGAAAGTAAGGCATAAGGATTGATACTTTGAAGTTCGGCTTCAGTAGGGTGTGAAATTGTCACCTCATCATTCGAAGGTAAATAGGTCCATTGAGTTTTACCATCAAACCAAGAAAGATGCTCAGCTGTTTGCAAATAGAACTTATCACCTTTTAGTTCAATCTCGCCATTGGCAGTACCTATAGAGTTTCCTTTTTTAAAAGCCTCAACTCGAAATACCGCTTTTACACCACCTGCTTTCTCAAAAGTAGAAGCTGTACGCTTCAGCCACTCCGTGGCCTCATTTGATGACTGAGCTGCAACACTACAACTCACCCATATCAACATCATATATAACAATATATTTTTTTTCATCTGTTGCTTTTTAGGAACGTTTATCATCTTAAATTGTTCAGTTTCATTTCTAAGTCATGATCATCCACACACATCACATCGCGAGGTTTGCTACCTTGCGTTGGTCCTACGATACACGCTTTTTCAAGCTGATCCATGATGCGTCCTGCACGGTTGTATCCAATAGAAAATTTACGTTGAATAAGCGAGGTAGACCCCTGTTGATGAATCACAATCAAGCGAGCTGCATCTTCAAATAAAGGGTCAAGACGCGCCATATCTACATCTCCCAATTCGCTACCACCACCATCTTCACTTACATATTCGGGCAAGTGGAAAGCAGTAGGATATCCTTGCTGTTTTGCAATAAACTTCGTAATCTCTTCCACCTCAGGAGTATCGATAAAGGCACACTGCACTCGTACCGGATCAGCCCCTTGCAAAAAGAGCATATCCCCACGTCCGATTAGCTGATTAGCTCCCGGACGGTCAAGAATGGTGCGCGAGTCCATCATGGCTGATACTCGGAAAGCCACGCGAGCAGGGAAGTTTGCCTTAATGGTACCCGTAATAATATTGGTAGTAGGACGTTGCGTAGCAATAATCATATGTATGCCCACCGCACGAGCCAACTGAGCAATACGTGCTATTGGTAGTTCAATCTCTTTTCCGGCAGTCATAATCAAGTCACCAAACTCATCAATCACCACTACAATATAAGGCATATATTTATGTCCTTTTTCTGGATTCAATCGGCGATTGATAAACTTCTCATTATACTCTTTAATGTTTCTCACATGAGCCATTTTCAACAAATCATAACGAGTATCCATCTCCACACAAACCGAATTTAGTGTTTGCACCACCTTAGTTACATCGGTAATAATGGCGTCGCCGTTATCAGGCAGTTTTGCCAAGAAATGATTCTCAATGACTGAATAGATACTAAATTCAACCTTTTTAGGGTCGACCAATACAAACTTCAACTCCGCCGGATGTTTTTTATAGAGCAGCGAGGTAATAATTGCGTTTAGTCCCACTGATTTACCCTGTCCGGTAGCACCAGCCACCAAAACGTGAGGCATTTTGCAGAGATCTACCATAAAGACATCATTGGTGATGGTTTTACCGAAGGCAATAGGTAACTCATAGTCGGACTCTTGAAACTTACGACTACCAATAATACTTTGCCCCGATACAATTTTCGGGTTAGAGTTTGGTACCTCAATACCAATAGTCCCCTTACCCGGAATCGGTGCAATAATACGAATACCCAATGCTGATAAACTCAAAGCAATATCGTCTTCCAACCCACGAATTTTAGAGATACGAACCCCTTGCTCAGGAGTAATTTCATAAAGCGTAACAGTAGGTCCTACTGTAGCCTTAATGGTACTGATTTCAATACCAAAGCTACGAAGCGTATTGATAATTTTATTCTTATTCGCATTCTGCTCTTCCATATTGATAGTAGGCTCATTGTTTTCAAAGTGCCTCATCAAATCGATGGTAGGAAAATGATAATTTTCTAAATCTAGTTTAGGGTTATAAGGCTCAGACTGTGCAGGCACATAATCCTCATCTTCTCCGCCAGCTTCAACTTCAAAGCCTGGTTCCAATGTTTCGGGTTGAGGTTCAGTCTCAACCTTAGGCAATACACGAGCCGGCTCAACTGTCGTATTTCCAAAGCTCATTGGCATTTCCTCTTCCTCCTCCATCTCTTCGTGTTCCTCTTCTACCCTATTATCTAGCTCTAACTCTATGGCATTCGTCTGGTCTAGACTTTCAGCCAAAGGAGGTTCGGGTACATAGCTACGGTTTAAATCAAAATTCACCTCCTGAGGTTCAGACGGCTCTGGCTTATGTTCTATTTCAGTAGATGACTCTTTGACTTCCTCAGTCTGTGATTTCTCTTTAGGCTTACGTTTCAGGTATTCAAACCCGAGCACCTTACGCAACCAGTTGATTGTTCCGGAATGGATAAAAATGAAGAAGCAAAGTGCCGTTGCCAACAGGAATAGCCATACACCGGGCTTTCCTATTTGCGACATCAGCCACATTGATACATTATACCCATGGCGTCCTCCCCAATGAAAGAAGGAATCTTGATATTGCTCCATAAAAGCAAAGCCAAGAAATAGAGAGAACCAAATGAGTAGCAAAGAACAGGCAAAAAACCATTTCCACAAGTGAACGATGCGCACTCGCATAAGTTTTAACCCGAGTACTCCTAAAAATATCATGATAAAAAATGAAGATACACCAAAACAGTCATCAATAAGATATTGCGCCACTTGCGCGCCTCGCGAACCGGCATAGTTTTTCACTTTATTATCTATCGAAGCCAAATCAGCAGGGTCTACACTATCTACAATACTTTGGTCGGCAGCTCCTGTAAAAAAGAAAGATGAAAAGGCTAAGAGCAGATATACAGCAAAAATAACCAATACTAACCCTATAACAAAGTGAGTCGTTTCATTTCTTAAATAACTTCTTAATTTTGAGATAGAGACTTTGCGTTGTTGTGTCGTCTCCGAATCTATTTTTTTCTTAGCCATGCTCAATTCTATACTAAACGTTTTGTTAGGCAAAAATAATATAAACCCACCGATTTACCATTTTTTAGCAAGTTTATTTTTGAGGTATCTATTGCTTAATAAAGTCAATCAAGCGCAGCTATAGTTGTGTCAGTTCTGATTTATAGGCAGATGATTAAATTGAATAATAAAGCGAGTAAGCCCATCAGGGTATGAACGAAGCGAAAAAGAGCAATCGTGGTTAGCCAACACCTCACGAATAAAGATGAGTCCTATGCCCTGCCCATTGGGTTTGGTAGAGAAAAAAGGACTAAATAGTTTGGCTTCCACCTCTTTACTAATGCCTCCTCCCGTATCGGCAATTTCGAGTGTAGCAGGATGAGTAGATGTTTTAATATAAATATCTCCTTGATGATGTATACTTTCTGCTGCATTCTTTATAATATTAACCATGACTTGTTCAAAAAGCATCGCATCCATATTGACTACTGTATCTTCTAAGCATAAGTCTAAATGCAGATTTATATTACGATTACGACAAATATTCTCCATAAATATTTTACAAACCTCCACCCGATGGTTTAGGGATACCGGTGCAAGCTGGGCTTCAGGAATCTTCACTACATTGGCAAAATTGGTAATAAATCGGCTCATGCCTAAGCATCGCTCTCCACATACCTTCATCACTTCTCGAAGCTCTTCGGTAGCGACTATTTCTTCAAGAGCCTCATCTACCGTATCTAAGGTAGAAGTTACACCAGCCACTGTATTATTCACCTCGTGAGCAATCATACGAATCACCTTCTCATAAGCTATTTTCTCAGCTTTCATCACCTCGGTAGTCAAGCTTTCTATTAAGATAAAAGGATGAGCAAACCCACGGTCAATAAATGAAAGATGCGAACAGCGGTAAATCATTGAGTCGCTCAGTCTCACAGTTTCGGTAGAGTCATGAGGGATACGTGCTATTTCGTCAGCAAGAGGTACTTCAAGCTCATTTAGCGTACGGTTCAGCACTTCGGCTTCGGAGTGAATATGAAAAAAAGAGAGTGCAGCCTTGTTGATCATAGATATCTGACCATCGAAAGTTAGAATAATTACCCCCATGGGCGAAGCGCTGACTAGTAGATCTAGAAAATGGTTTTGCTCGCGCAGTCGCATACGTTCATCTTTCAGCTGATCCATCATACGATTAAATATTTGGACGATACGATCGGCTTCGACCTGTCCCACACTGCGTAATCTACTACTAAAATCTTGCTCTTTAAGCAGTTCCATACCATTTCCAATGGTTTGCAGGGGTTTCACCACTTTACGATAGAAGAATATCAGAAATACCAATCCTATAGTTAATAATGCTTCAGCTAGGTAAAACAACACTCCCCGTTCGGTGCCAAGTAGAACAAACAACATGCCCCATACTGCCAACATCAGTATTACCAAAAACAGGAAGTAGAATTTGAGTTTCATTATAGCGTAAAGTTTACCAATTAATCATTGATTGATATGTCAAATTTTTCGAGACGACGATAAAGGGCTGCACGACTGATGCCTAAAGCGGTAGCCACCTGAGAGATGTTATTGCCATATTTTTGTAACGTTTGCAATATGGTTTGCTTCTCTATTTCGTCTAGTGTCATACCTGTCAGCTCCGAAGTTGTTTGACGAGCTTCGATAGGCGATTGGTAGTGAGCTTTAAAATCTTCGGCAGTCAAAACAGGTTTTCCACAGACTAGCAGCGTACGTTCCACCAGGTTTTTCAGCTCACGAATATTGCCTTGATAGGGCAAAGCACTTAGATAAGCTATAGCATCGGCAGTTAGCTCGACATGAGGCAAGCCTTGTGCTGAACATAAAGTCTGAACAAAATGACGAGCTAATAGTGGAATATCTTCTCTACGTTCACGAAGAGCCGGTAGATGCACCGTAATCAAGTTGATGCGATAGAACAGATCTTCACGAAAAGAGCGTTCTTGCACCATTTGCGGCAAATCGCTATTGGTGGCACTAACCACGCGAATATCGACTTTGCGTGGGCGACTGTCACCCAAGACTTCAAAAGTTTGTTCTTGCAATACCCGCAGCAACTTTACTTGGCAACTCAAATCAAGATCACCAATTTCATCTAAAAAGATGGTTCCCTTATCTGCCAGTTCAAAACGTCCTACACGGTCGGAAGTAGCATCGGTAAAGGCACCCTTCTTATGACCAAACATTTCACTTTCGAACAAAGATTGTGAGATACCACCTAGATTGACCTTGACAAATGGCTTTTTTGAGCGCGGACTGTTGCGATGCACAGCTTCGGCTATTAACTCTTTGCCTGTACCACTCTCGCCTGTTATCAATACTGAAGCATTGGTTTTAGCAATGCGCTTAATGGTATTGAGCACATCCATCAATCCTTTACTTTTCCCTACAATAAAGCTACGGTCGAATCCATCGTTATCGGTCACCACGACCTCTTTTCGGGTAGCCTCGTCTGCCAGTTCCAATGCTGTTTCTATGCGTTGCATCAATGCCGCATTGTTCCATGGTTTGGTAATAAAGTCGAAAGCTCCGGCTTGCATGCCTTGCACCGCCAACTGTATGCTTCCCCATGCCGTCATTAAAATAACCGGTGTATCAGGACGAAAGATTTTTACTTGCTTAAGTAGTGTCAAGCCCTCTTCGCCATTGGTAGAGAGCGTAAAGTTCATATCCATTAAAATGAGTCGTGGAGCCATTGCCCGCACCACTTCTATGGCTTCTCGTGGGGTAGCCACAGCTTGTGTGTCATAGCCGGCTCGCTTCAGCATAAAACTCAGCGATGAGCGAATTGCACTATCATCATCTATTATTAGTATCATAGTATTGCAAAAGTAAGAAAATATTCTTTTTTATAATTTAATGATTCGTTCAAAATCGGCATCGATATTGGTATTTGTGCTGAAATCCCATAAAGTTAGGCTTCGAAGTTGAAAATAGTAATACCAGTAATAAAACAACTGAGAGATATGCCGGGCGCGTGCCTCATCTTTGGCCACTTGCGAATCGTTTAAGTCGAGTGTAGAGATTTTACCAATCATAAAAGTTTCGACATTGGTATTGTAGCGTTTTTGAGCAATGGCATCTGCTTTATCGGCTATGCGAAGCTGAGTGAGCTGATTGTTGAACTGCTCTACCAAGATAAATAGGTTCTGATTAAAATTCATGCTCTCTTGCCTGAGTTTACTTTCGGTTACCTCGCGATTGCTTTGAGCTACTTTTACTTTACCCCTACGTTTTCCCCAGTCGAGCAATGGTATCTGAAAACCTACCTCTATAATTTGGTTATCTTTCAATCTATTATAAGCCTGCGCAATTTCAGCATCCATCCCGGTATATCCCACTTGCGCAAAAAGCGATATCTTGCGTAAGTCTCCTTTGGCTTTTGCCACTTCATAATCGGCTTGCAACTGCCTACGACGAATATTCTTTGCAAATTTATTGTTGGCCAAAGCCTTATCGAGCACCTGTGCATAGTCTAACTGTACACCGGGTAGGGTATCGGGCACTATAGGGTTGAGTTCATCTTGCTCGCTCAAAGCCAAAAAAGAGCGAAGTTTAAACATATTACTTTTTAGTGCACTCTCATTATCGGTCATGGCAGATCGAGCATTTAGCATGTTGAGCTCCAGCTGTAGCAAATCATTTTCGCTAATTTGCCCCATGCCTCGTTTTATTTTGGCCACTTCATATAGTTTTTGTGCATTCTCTAGGTTTTGAGAGGCTATCGCTACATTTTCTTTAGCCAATAATAGATTAAAGAAATAGTTGATGGCAGTCATGGTTACCTCTTCGGTAGCCGAAAGAAAAGCAGCTTTAGCTTCGGCATAACGCACCGGCTCAATGCGCCTGTTCCATTTGGTGACATTTACTCCAAAGATGGGTTGATTAAGGGTTAGCGCTATAGGAACCGACATAAAGCGATTGTCTTTTGTACCATCAAGTTGCCGCAGAAAATCTAGTGAAGTGTTTAAAGAGATGGTACCTCCGGTGAGCCAAATGTTTTGATTGATGGCCAATTCACCACTCATCTCCATGTAATTATTGCGCACGAAGGTGTACGAGCCATCATCTGTTTGATATGAGTTGTACTTCTTGTTGTATCCCGGAGCGGTAGCTGCAAAATTTACTTCAGGCAATAAGTCGGCACGAAAGGTTCTATACTCCCAGTAGGCTGTTTTTAGTTCATTGAGGGCTACAGCTGCATCTACACTTTGCACTCTGGCTATGGCTATTGCTTCGTCTAGGGTAATTGTGATAGATGAACCAACACTAGATTGCTGTGCAGTAGTTTTAAAAACAAGCCCTAGTAAAAAACCTATAATTATTAATTGCTTTTTCATTGTTTCAATCGTTTACAATGATAAAACAAGTAATATGCCAAATATTTAAAACACTAATATTTAGATAATTATACAGAAAAAGACTGTTCAAAATCGAACACTATCTATGTTATCGAACAGCTTATATCAGTTACTAAGCTAACCACCTTAGCCATCGTGCATCTGTTTTTTTCAGAAGCCAGCGATCAATACCATATATTCTACCAGCACCAACCAGCATAAATATTGCACCTAAAATTAATAACAACCCATTTTGACCAATTGTATCAGCACCATTACCACCAGCCCCAAGTAAATTCATCAATGCTGCTAATATAGCCACTAATCCTCCTAGTCTAGTTAGAAAACCAAACAATAAACTAATACCGGCCCATGCATAAGCTAAAAAAATAAACCAAGCCCAAAATGCCGGTGCAAGTGTCATATCATGATTTATAAAATTTCCCATCCAATCATATAATGCCATTGTTCCAAATCCATGATCGCCACCAATACGTTCAATCAATCCTTCACCACTTAGCCAATGAGCATCAACTTTTGCATCTGTACCAAAAAATGCTCCGTTTATCCAATTCCAAGAGCTCATAATACGCAATGCAACGATAGCTACCATAGCAGTTACCGGACTAAACTTAAGATTATCTGTCATATCATTCATTTATTTATTAGTATTAGTTTATCTACCAGATAACTCTAAAAATTCCTGGTGCTATAAAAGACACTAAAACAAAAATAATAGAGAGACCGATTGCTGCAGTATGAACCGATCGATTTTCAGGTTTAGCAGATTTCCATGTTGCCAAAGAAACAATTAATGCCAAAATAGCCCAAATAATACCTACCCAAGAAAATGAACATAGTCCAATCCATGCTGTAGTAGCTAAAAAGAATGCCCATCCGGTAGCTCCCGAAAATGGATTTCTTTCTTCATCACGATAAGTAATATCATTTTTTTCTTTCATCACAGTTTAAAATTATTATGCAGTTACTGATTAAAAAACAAGTTCATTTTCAGAAAAATATTAAATGGAACACTTGTTATTAAAAAATAGTTCATAACTAATTCATTATGACTAAAGTTTAACATTAAGTTAGAGCAAGCTAAAGTAAATACAATTATTTAAAACGGTGTGTACTAGTGCGCACTATGGTGCTCCTCTATCCGCACTGCAGTGCGGATA
>DKPL01000072.1:8701-8985 GCA_002471185.1 Bacteroides sp. UBA7335 | reverse complement strand
TAGTGCGGAGGGTTATGCACTAAACAAAAAAGGGAAAAGGGAAAAGAAAAAAGAAGAATGATTACCAATCCATTTTTTCTACATAGTCATCAAATGCAAGTGGTAGAGTAACACCACATTGATTTAATATCTGCTGAACCTTATGTTGGCGACTAGGTGACAATAGCAGCTCTCCTTTACGCATATAGAAATAATCTCTACGATTGTAGTGAGCAATCATCTGTGAAGCAAACAGTCGCCCTTGCTTTAACGGTAGTTCTTCAAAGAATTTCATAAACCCTTTA
>DKPL01000072.1:0-8515 GCA_002471185.1 Bacteroides sp. UBA7335 | reverse complement strand
AACCCTTTAGCAAACTTTACTTTAGTTAATGGACGATAGTAATCACAAGCTTTAGTTTGCTCGTTCAGATAAGCCGGATTAATAACAGACATTATAATATGTTTTTGAGGTGTCTGCATAGCCACCAGTTGGCGCAAACAAGTTGATGCTTTAGGGCAATCGGTTTTAAAACAGGTGAGATAGTTTAAAGGAGCCTCTGTGTAGTAATTTACGTTATTCATCATATTAATAATTTAGATATAATTGAGTTATTGTTTTGTTATACTCTATAGGGTAACAAAGATACATTCATTAAAAATAAAAATAACTATATGAATAACAGTTTGACTTAAAATTATAGTACAATGTTGGCATGTTACTGTATGCCATTAAAGTATAAACTAATTGAAAGTCAAAACAAATGTAGTAAAAGAATTTTCAGTTCTATAAGGCGAAAGTTTTAACGAGCCATTGCTCAATCGCATAATGTGTTTGCTTACACTAAGCCCTACACCATTTCCATTTTCTTTCGTTGTAAAAAATGGGATAAAGATTTGCTGAGATATATCAAGAGGAATCCGAGCACCGTTGTTGCTGATTTCTATTACTACCCTCTCTTGTTTGTCGCAGTAAGCATTTATAACGATTACACCGTTGGAGTTCGATTCAACTGCTTGCACAGCGTTTTTAAGGAGATTAATCACTACCTGACTAATTAAGTTTTCGTCGGCATATACAATCAACTCTTTGTCGGCTTTTTGTATTTGAATGGATATGTTTGAGCAGTCTAACTGATGCTGAGCCAGTAAAATCATTCTTTCTAAAAAAGGACGTATATAAAACAATGATGGAGTTGGCGAAGGAATACGAGTAAGCTTTCGATAAGAAGATACAAATGCAATTAATCCTTGACCGGTTGAGTTTATCGTTTCCAGTCCTTGCTTTACGATTTCGTTCTCTGTGTGCTGCTGCCTTAGAAGTGATTCGCTTAAAGAGGTAATAGGTGTAAGCGAATTCATTATCTCATGTGTTAATATACGTATCAAATGTATCCAAGAATCTATTTCGTTTTCATCAAGTTCGGTCTGAATATCATTAAAAGCTATAATCTTCAGCTCTTCATTCTTTATCGTTATACTCGAAGCTTTAAGTAACAGATTCATTGTCCCACGCTCATTATTGAGTTGCACTTGCTTGCTTTCGCCCGGCATTATATCTTGAAATGCCTGCATTAGTTGCAGAGAAACCTTGTTTAGTTGTTTTACGTTGACAAATACATTTAGTTCTAATAAACGGAGTGCTTCTTTATTTTTCTGATAAACAAAACCTTTATGGTTGAGCACCACCACTGCCGTATCTACAAAGTTGAGTATCAGCTCATAATATTTCTCGCGTTGAGCAATGTTTTGTTTCGTATTATAAAGAATGGTTGCTATACGGTTTAGCATTTGGTTTACATACGATTCTTTAGAATAATCAGTATGCTCATTAAAACGAATGGTGGCATCGTTATTATCAACAGCCTCAAGCAAAAGTTCTATATTATGTATATTTTGTATATAGAGTCGATATAACCATTTTACCGATAAACATAATATAAAGAAACAAATAACTGCCCAAAGCCAATAAGAGCCAACGAGTAGAGTTAAAAGACAAGCAAATAGCAGTAATACTATTGCTAAACGGAAGAAGAAATTGCCGAGGAGTTGTTTCATGCGCTTTTGTTTATAGTCCAAATTTCTTCATCTTATTATACAATGTTTGCCGTGTGATACCTAATTGAGCTGCCACTGCCGACAAGTTGCTGTTGCATTTATTAATGGCTTGCTTTATCATTTGAAGTTCCATTTCTTCGAGCGTAGATACAGATGAGCAGGATAGCGCAGAAAGAGGTTTGCAGGCAAATTGAAAAAGCTCTTCATCCAATATATTACTGTCGCTTATGATTACAGCCTTTTCGACTACGTGTTGTAGTTCGCGTATATTGCCATACCAAGAATACTCTTTTAGTTTTGTGGCAGCCGATGGAGATAATGATCGATCGGCCTTATCATATTGTTTACAAAACTGACGAACGAACTGTTCCGCTAACGGAATAATATCTTCACGGCGTTCACGCAAAGGTGGAATCTCTACATGTATGGTATTAATACGATATAATAGATCTTCTCTAAAACGTCCTTGCTCAATCATCTCGCTTAAGTTGCAATTGGTAGCACAAATCAATCGGATATCAATAGGAATATCGGTATTGCTCCCTACGCGTACCACGCTACGACGTTGCAACACTGTGAGTAGTTTAGATTGCATGTGATAGGGCAGATTTCCAATCTCATCTAAAAATAGAGTAGTGCCATGTGCCTCTTCAAACTTTCCGGCTCGATGGGTATGAGCATCAGTAAAAGCTCCTTTACAATGTCCGAACAATTCGCTTTCAAACAATGATTCGGAAATAGTACCCATATCTACACTTACCATTCCACAATCAGACCGTCTAGAGAGAACATGTATCTGGCGTGCCAATACTTCTTTCCCCGTTCCATTTTCTCCGGTAATAAGTATGTTTGCATCAGTCTTAGCTACTTTTTCAACCATGCTGCGCAATGTACGCATGGCCTTACCAATGCCCCAATACATTGATGAATGGTGCTGAATCGTTTTTATACTCTTAGAAGATTTTTTCTTGCCTGCTTGCAGAAGAGTTTCTACAAGGCGTTTGTTATCCCAAGGCTTTACAATGAAGTCGGCTGCCCCTTGTTTTATACCACGAACGGCCAAATCTATATCAGCATAAGCTGTAAATAATACAACAGGTAGTTCCGGTTTAATTCGTTTAATTTCACTTAATAAGTAAAGCCCTTCATTGCCATTATTTATGCCGCTCCCAAAGTTCATATCAAGTAGAATCACTGTAGGATTTTCAGCTTGTATCGTATTAAGAAGAGTCGCCGGTGAGTTTAATAATACAATGCGTTCAAAATACTCTTTTAGCAATATCTCTACTGCCGATAGAATACCTTTATTATCATCTACTACAACAATTGTACCTTGCTTTGCCATAATCAACTTGTTATGAGGCAAATTTATAAAGAAGAAAAAAGCAATCCTATTGATTGTCTAATTATTAGACAGATGTTTTTCTATTTTTTTATCAATTCATATCTTTAGTCGGTTTATTTATTATAAGCATATTATAGGTTGGTAGATTGTCTAATAGTTGTACACTTGTGTATAATAATTATACACCGCAACAGCAAGGCTTTCGCTTTAATACGTTAAGAATCAACACAATGTACATTTGGCACAGATTATGGTATAATGAATTGAAACTAATTATTTAAAACTGAACACAATGAAACCTCTTTTTTACACCATTCGTACTTTAAGACATCAGTGGAGATTGAATGTGATTAAAATCCTTTCTATCGGATTAGGGCTTACGGTGTGTATTCTATTATTTTCTCGTGTAGCTTTCGAACAAAGTTTTGATCGCGATTTTCAAGAACCCGACAAACTGTATCAACTTTGGTCGCAGTGGAACGTAGCATCCGAGCCTCTTGATGCGCAACAACAGAATATGGGTGGGTTAAGCGGTGGCGTTTACGAGGCGTTGGCCGACGAAGTAGAAGCAGTAACAAGTGTAGGTTATTGGATGGTTACTTCACCTCTCTATTATGGAAACACAAGATTCGATGTCGATAAAGTTGTAGCGGACTCTCTATTCTTTAAAACTCTTGGGGTTACGGTTTATAGTGGAAACCCCATCAATGACCTAACTCAAAACGATGTGGTGTTTCTTAGCAAGTCGACTGCACAACAAATGTTTGGTGACGATGATCCGATAGGAAAGGTTATCACGTATGATAAAACCATAGAACTAACCGTAAAAGGTACGTACGCCGATATTCCAGAAAATGCAACCATACACCCTAAAGCGGTGATTTCATTACCTACGATTTGGAGTCGCAATATCGGCAACTATTCATGGAATGGTGGAGACAGTTGGTATGGCTATGTACGTTTAAAGGAAAATGCGAACATAGACATACTAGATAAACGTATTGATGTAATGGTGCAGCAACACGTCCCGAATGATGCCAGCTATGGTTACACCGGGTTTATAAAACCCATTCGCGACACCTATCGTCAGAATCCCGAAGTAAAGAGAATGTGCAACATCATGCTGATATTGGGCTTTGCCATCCTATTTATAACGGCACTCAACTACGTATTAATCTCTATATCATCACTTAGTCGTCGAGCCAAAGCCATTGGAGTGCATAAGTGCAGTGGTGCAGGAGCAAAGAGTATTTTCGGAATGTTTATGTTAGAGACTGCTATTATTATCTTTCTATCCCTGATTATTGTAGCAATAATTCTATTCAACTTTCAAGATTTCGTGGAAGATACTGTCTCGGCAAGCTTGCAGGCAATCTTATCGTTAGACCGTATCTGGGTGTCGATTGCAGTGATACTGCTACTGTTTCTTATTGGCGGTGTGCTGCCGGGGTATTTATTTTCTAAGATACCGGTTACACAGGTGTTTCGTCGCTATACCGAAGGTAAAAAAACGTGGAAACGCCCGTTGCTTTTCATCCAGTTTGCCGGTGTGTGCTTTATCTTTTGCCTACTTTGCATCGTCATCTTGCAATATAAATTGGTGGTCGATAAAGATCCGGGATATAACGCAGAGAACGTAGTAATCGGTAGAAACTTTTCGAACACTTACGAAGAGACATTTGCTACACGCGATTTCTATAAGTCACTACCATATGTTGAAGATGTTACCTCAGCTACCAGTTATCCGTCAGGTGGATATAGCGGTGAAATGATACCCGACGAGCAAGGTAAAGACCTCTTCTCATCGCGCTACGACTATGCAACCGACAACTATGTGGAGTTTATGCAGTTGATAGTGAAAGAAGGTAGAGTGCCACGCGAACGAGGAGAAGTAGCCATAAACGAGACATTCATAGAATGGATGCGTTGGGGCGATGATGTTATAGGCAAAGTGGTAAAAACCGAAGAGTCGTATGCAACAGTAGTAGGTGTTTTAAAAGATTTCAAGATTCACAATTTCTACTCACCGCCCATGCCTTTTATACTTCATTTTCACCCATCGTTTGGCAACGTGGTTTATCTGCGTCTCAAAGAACCTTTTGCCGATAATCTGAAACGACTCAACGAAGAGGCGGCTGAACGTTTTCCTACACGTACAGTTGAATTTAAGAGTTTAAAAAAGATGATGTATGAGGATTATAATTCAATACGAGTTTTTAGAAATGCGGTCATCTTCGCCGCTATTACCATACTACTTATCACTCTGATGGGATTGATAGGATATGTAAATGACGAGTTACAACGTCGCAGCAAAGAGATAGCTATACGCAAAGTAAATGGTGCTGAGGTTGGTTCAATATTAAAACTGATTGTGAAAGATGTATTTTGGGTTGCTGTGCCGGCTGTAATAGTAGGGGTTGCGATTGCTTGGTATGTAGGCACGATTTGGATGGAGCAATTTACTGCAACCATCACAGCAATCATCCCTTATTATTTAGTGATAGCTCTTTTGGTGCTGTGTTTTATACTTGCATGCATACTTATTAAAACATGGAAGATAGCTAATGAGAACCCTGTAAATAGCATTAAATCTGAATAATTAACAATGAATAAACCATAGAAGTTATGATACAAATAGAACATTTAAATAGAGTATTTCGTACAGACGAAATAGAAACCATTGCTCTCGATAATATAAACATTGATATAAAAGAGGGAGAGTTTATCTCTATAATGGGACCATCGGGTTGTGGTAAATCGACTTTGCTTAATATCATCGGTTTGCTCGATAACCCTACAACAGGCAGTTATAAATTACTAAATGACGAAGTTGCCAATCTTAAAGAAAGCGAACGTACTCAATTGCGCAAAGGAGTAATCGGGTTTGTGTTTCAAAGTTTTAATTTAATAGATGAACTGAATGTTTTTGAAAACATAGAACTCCCGCTAACCTATATGGGAATAAAAGCCTCTGAGCGCAAAGAACGGGTGATGGAGATTCTGAAACGAATGAATTTAAGCCATCGTGCAAAGCACTTTCCGCAACAACTCTCGGGTGGACAACAACAGCGTGTTGCCATAGCGCGTGCTGTTATCACAAACCCCAAACTGATTCTTGCCGATGAACCTACCGGAAATCTTGATTCTAAAAATGGATTGGAAGTGATGGAACTTCTTAGCGAACTCAATAGTGAGGGCACAACGATTGTGATGGTGACACACTCCGAGCACGATGCCTCGTTTGCTCATCGTGTAATTCACTTGTTCGATGGCTCAATTGTAGCAAATGCTAAGAATATATAAACTAAAAACTGCATAAAAAATGACTTGCAAAATGGAAATAAATATCCAATGCAAGTCATTTTTTATCACACACTCCTAACCTACTCCGCATGAAGCGCCTCTGCCGGCTGTATCTTCATAGCTCTACGTGCCGGAATCCATACACCAATCACAATCATTACAGCGATGATAAGATAGGTATAGAGTACGGTGAGTAGAAAACGACCGGCGGCAAGTGTAGTGCCATTCATCCATTGGTTGATCTCGGCTTTTGCCAAGTTGAAGTCAACCACTATGGCAGGAATAGTAGCAAGAGTAAGAATTAGTAATCCTTCGGAGAGTAGGCGAACAAAGATGTGCATCTTTGTAGCGCCCATTGATTTGTGCAAAGCTATCTCGCCACGACGTTGCTGCGTGCGAAACCAGAAAGTGCCAAGCAGTGCGATAAAGATGTTGAGCAACAAAAAGGCCATTCCAAAGAGGTAGTTGCGCAGCTGACTGGTTTGCCATTCTTGATAGTTGTGACGTATATCCTTAAAAGAACGCACATCACTGATAAAGATGTTTCCCACACGATACTGTTTATCCAAATCGGCCCTAAAGCGATCGACAAAACCAGCATCATGTCCTTCTTTTACACGAATGCAGAGCTCTTTATATTGATCATAATCATACCAATTTAAATATTCAATTACACTACGCGAGTTTTCATAATCAGTAAAATCATCATAGCGGATAGGCTGATACGTAGTTGCCAGTCGACTAGGATTGGTGCTATCGCCATATAAATAAAACGGTTGATTTATCAATTGGTCTATTTGATAACCATTATTACCAGCAAACGCATCGGGAGAGGTCATAAATGCACCTTTAACCAACTTCTCAGCCAACTCGTGAGGTGTTTCTCCGTGCATACCTTGATACCTGAAAACTTCTATAAAGCCGGGAGTCATTGTCCGACGATAAAGATAGCCGGTAGATAAAGTGTCATAGCTAAAACTATTGCTACTATTACTCATATTATAAGGATATGCATTGTGTCCTAAGCCTACTGCCTCTACATCGGGATGCCGACGCAGACGTTCCATAATCTCTTTTACATCATCTGAATTAGCATTATTAGACCTGTCATGCACAAAATCGGGAGATTGTTCTGTTAAATGCCCCATGCTTAGTAAATAGCAGTTAGTGATATCGAAGCCGCGAGGCAAGTTGTAAATGGTAGTCTTTATATAGATATAATCTACCACATACCACATCACCACACTTACCAATAGCAATTCGATGAACAGCCACATGTTGGACTGCCATTCATTCTTTATCTGTGTCAATAATTTCTTATTCATAATTACAGTATTGTTTATTTTTTGTTTAACGCATTAACAATGCTAATGCGCGAAGCACGCAATGCCGGAAGTCCACTACTGAGCAGATTGAGTACAAAACAAAACAATAGTGCATAAACGAAGGTAGAGAGATGAATTAAAATAGAGGCATCGATAGTCGGTGCATTCAGCGTCATGCTATATGGCTGCTTGAATAACATATCAGCCCCTATCCATGCAAAGCCAATACTCAGCAACAAACCGATAATACCGGCAAACAGCGTGATGATAAAATTCTCTATAATGATTTGATTTAATATTTCGCTACGAGTACAGCCAAAGGCACGGCGTACTCCTATCTCGGTGATACGTTGGCGCAATCGACTTTGCGTCATACTACTTAGGTTGACGGCAGGAATAATCAGTAAGATTAAAAAGATTATGATTCGTTGCTTGCGAGCTTGATTGACATCGGGTTCGTATTTGCCACCATAAGCAACACTCTCTTTTTCTTGATCATAAGGGCGATTGCGGTTTATCACTTTATAGCCACTTTCGCTTAATAATTGATTATATTCCATCAGTTTACGATTGGTTTCTTCGCGTATGATCGTAAAGTCGGAACGTTTTTTTGCCAATATTGTGACCGAAATATTACCCATTATATTATGATTCCAAGATTCCTTTGAATTTTCTGTTAAACCTAGTGGAATCCAAGCTTGCCCATACGCATTGGTAGCCAAAGTAGAAACATCTTTAACAACTCCTATTACAGACATGGAAACATAGTTGACTCGCACCTCTTTGCCTAACACATCGGTTGAAGTACCGAATAGTTGACGCGCCATACTCTCTGATAGCACTACCAC
>DKPL01000018.1:1208-13860 GCA_002471185.1 Bacteroides sp. UBA7335 | reverse complement strand
TTTTTCGCATCTAACTTCAGGGGGGCAATTTCCTCCGGCGCAGAGGGGTCAATTTAACCGTTTTTTCTACTATAGAGACTATTTATATAAATGTACATGTTTTTATGATTTTAGAATAAATCATTATAGTTAATATTACCTAAAATTAGTTTCTACTAACTTTGCAACTAACACATTATTTTATTTATAAGAAGAAAGACAGAGGCCTAAAACGTAAAAGAGTGTCCAATCTAATTAACAGACTGAACACTCCTTCAAAACCAAAAACAAAATTAATTGATACAGATTTCGTCGATAAACATAAATGCTTTTTTACCGGCAGCGGGATGTCCTTTAGGAAGCTCCGGAGTACATTTTATATTGACCGATACATATTGTGCAGTTACCTCAGGAAAGGTTAAAGCGTATTGCTCGATAACTCGAGTGTCTAAGTCGGTATAAATAGGATAAGATTGTTCAGCCACTTGACGAAAGTTTTTGCCATCATCAGATACCGAAACGGTGATACCTGTTGCTCCCATAATCCACGAATGAATATCTACACAAGCTTCGGTAGATACTTGACTAAACAAAGTGGGTTTGCCCAAATCGATAACCGCATCTACATCGCTCAAAAAACCCAACCAACGACCACTGGCATAGTTATCAGTACCCTTAAGCCCATCAACTAAGGTTATCGCTCCATTGAAAGCATAGCGTTCGGTAGGTTGAGCCGAAATGGTAATGGGCGAACAAGTTGCTTTATTAAAATTGATTGTTTCTGAAATAATCTTGCTATTTCCAGCTTTACGAATGGCTATAGCCTTAAACTCACCATTTTGATTGATAGCTACGGGACCATTGTATAGTGTAGACTTTTCGGTTGGCGTGCTTCCGTCTAAAGTATAATAGATAGGAGCATTATCAATGGTAGTCAATTCGGCAATCACGGCTCTTTGTTGTGAGTTGTAAGTAAAGTTAGAGGTGATATCGAAGATATGGGTAGCATAATTCAGACCATCACGTTTGTAAAGCTCCATCAATCGAGGCAAAGCACTAGCAAATCGTTTATAGTCTTTATTTTGAGGCAGTGTCCACTGCACTTCGGCCAATGCTGCCATGCGAGGCAAAATCATATACTCAATCTGCTTGCTATTGGGGATATACTCTGTCCACAAATTGGCTTGCACACCTAGAATATGTTTCTTTTGTTCTTCGGTTAGTTCTGCCGGAATAGGTTCGTAGCTATAAGCATGCTCTACCGTGATACATCCGCCAATGGCATCAGGTTCGTCTTTAGTATCGGTGGTTTGGAAGTAGTCAAAATACATGTAAGTATTTGGAGTCATAACTACATCATGTCCAAGTTGAGCTGCCTCTATACCTCCTGCTACTCCGCGCCATGACATAATGGTGGCATTGGGTGCCACATCGCCTTCGAGCAGTTCGTCCCAACCAATAATGCGGCGACCTTTCTCGTTCAACAAGCGTTCTATACGAGTCATGCAGTAGCTTTGTAAGCGATCTTCGGCACTATGTTTGGCATCAGCTTTCAACTTTTCGTCTTTGATGCGTTGCTGACATTTAGGGCAGTTTTTCCATCTAGTTCTTGGAGCCTCATCGCCACCAATATGAATATATTCGGAGGGGAAAAGCTCTACCACCTCAGTCATCACATCTTCGAGAAACTGCATGGCTTGTTCATTGCCAACACAAAGCACATCGTCAAAAACGCCCCAAGTTTTTTCAACTTCATACGGACCACCTGTACAGCCAAACTCGGGATAAGAGGCGAGTGCGGCAAGCATATGTCCGGGCAAGTCTACCTCGGGAATGATGTTGATATATCGTTCGGCAGCATAGGCCACAATGTCTTTGATTTCGTCTTGTGTATAGAAGCCGCCATGAGGAGTGCCGTCATATGTTCCGGAATTGTGCCCGATAACTGTTTCGGAGCGCATAGCGCCTACCTCAGTTAGGTTAGGATATTTCTTTATTTCAATTCGCCAACCTTGATCTTCGGTCAAATGCCAATGAAGGGTATTCATATTGTGCAAAGCCAGCAAGTCGATAAACTCCTTAACAAACTCTACAGTGCTGAAGTGGCGCCCTACATCCAAATGCATGCCTCGATAGCCAAAGCGTGGATAATCGGCAATCTCTACCGCAGGAAGCATCACCGTTTCGTTGGTGCCCACTGTTGGCGGAATGGCTTTACGCAAGGTTTGTATGCCATAAAATAGACCATTAGCAGTTTGTCCTTTTAGCGAAACCTGGTTGGATGACACACTCAGGTGGTATCCTTCGGGATGAGTAAGCGAAGAGTCAAGACTCAACACAATGGCATTGGCTGGCAATGCATTTGCATCAGAATAGGGTTGAACACCATAGCTCTTTCCGGTAGACTGCTTTAGATAGAAAGCCAAAAATTGGGCATCGCGTTCCAACAAGCTATTGCCTTGTGGAAAACAAATAACCGTGTTATTGCTCAGACGAAAAGGAGTATCTTGAGTTAGAGTGGTTTGTTGCGGCAGGGGGATTACTTGATAATTGGCTTCTACTGTTTTGCTTCCGCAAGCCGCAAGAGCCGAAGCAATAGTCACTCCAAAGAGTGCGTGTTTAAGTTTTCTCATACTGTTAAATTAGAATTAATGTCGGTTTGCCACAAAGTTAATCGATTTAGGTAAAACGGCAACATTTAACATCTTATAAATTAGCAATAAGGAGGATTTTAGTAAAGTAGCAATGGCTTATATCATAAACATCCGTTAATTAAGGCTTATTGTATAAACTATATCATACAGATGATAGTTGTCTAAACCAGTGCATCCCTATCCGCACTACGGTGAAACTCTCTCCGCACTGTAGTGCGGAGAGGGATGCACTACTATTTTAATTGGAGGGGTGGGCACTTAAAGCCACAAGAAACAAATTATTAGAGATATTGTTATAGAGTAAAATTGATTTGTATAACCAAATGACATGATGCGATGGGAGCAATTTTAATGAAAGTAAAAGAGTTTGCCGCAAGTGAAGGATTGACCGATGTTCACTTTCACAAGAAATGGCACAGATACGATGTATATACTGCATATAAAAAGGGAGATGACGATGATGTTGTTTACGTATTGATTGATGGAGACCACATTCGCTATGCCACGGCAGCCGAGTCGGAACGATTCGAAGAGGGGCATGATGTATTTAACGATCTACCACATCGTTAGTTATAGCTCTACCCTTACCGCTTATACCATCTAGCAATAGAGCGTGCAAGCGGTAGGGGTTGTGCAAAAGAATCTGCAAATGAGACAGGTATTGCAGTTGCCACATGGAGATGAAGACCATACTTATCCTTTTTTTTGCGTATTGCATCCCAAGAGTTAATCAGTAACACACTACAAATAGAAAGTATAATGCATAGATTATAAGGTGTATAATAATATTAAATGGAAATAGATTTGTATCTTTGTATATTAAGTTTCTCCCTAAACAGCAGTTATGACAAAGAATCAACCCATGAAGTCGGCCCATGAGAATATAAAAAAGGCATTGGCAAATATTAAAATATACCTTTACATACAGCATTGCCTCAAAACAAAACTCTTTCATTACAGTGTACTGTTTTTTATTGTTATTTCGATAGCCTCTATCATAGTCTCATCATTCAAATGGTCTATGCCCTTTCATCTCTATTTATATGGGTTGATTTACTTGGCTGCCATTATATTCACCATCGAATACTTTCTTCGCATCATTGCCGCACCCGCCAACCATCCCGACAAAAAGCCTTGGGTGGCTCGCCTGCGCTATCTCTTCTCATTTTATGGATTTGTAGACTTTGTGGCTATGTTTCCTTTTTTGCTGGTTTACATGTATTGGAATACAGAGATTGCACACCTCATTGTGCTTCCTTATATTTTTATCGTCTTCAAACTGATACGCTACTCCAAATCGTTTAGAATGATTGGGCATGTGCTTCACGAGGTAAAGAATGAACTCTTGACTGCTTACACGGCGTGTGGCATTATGATTTGCTTTTCGGCCATCTTGATGTACTACCTAGAGCGCAACGCACAGCCCGATGCGTTTAGTAACATTGGCGACGGGTTGTGGTGGTCGATTGTAGCCTTTACCACTGTGGGATATGGCGACCTCTACCCCATCACTCCCTTGGGACGCATCTTGAGTAGTGCCATCAGCTTAGTAGGAATAGCCATGATTGCATTGCCAACCGGTATCATCAGTTCGGCCTTCATGGACACGATGCAGAAACGAAAAAAAGAGAACGAAAAACAAAATCAAGAACAAGAGAAATTATAGTATTTGTACTAAAAACATAGAACAGAAAAGTAATTTATTATGCAATATCAGCTTATAGCCCCTTTGTGCGCAAAGGCCTCTATTGATCTGCCAGCTTCAAAAAGCATTAGCAACCGAGCATTGATTCTTCATGCACTTTCGCATGGCAACCATACCCCACGCAATCTGTCGGACTGCGATGACACTCGAGTTATGATTAAAGCACTAACCGAGAACCATGAGACCATAGACATCATGGCAGCAGGTACGGCTATGCGCTTTCTCACTGCTTACCTCAGCACACTTCAATCTACACACCTCATCACAGGTACCGAACGAATGAAGCAACGTCCCATCAGAATTTTGGTTGATGCATTGCGACAGCTAGGGGCAGACATCACATACACCGACAACGAGGGTTTTCCGCCACTTCTCATCAAAGGCAAACAGCTCACGGGGCACCACATCACACTAAAGGGAAATGTGAGCTCGCAGTACATATCGGCCTTGTTGATGATAGGTGCTACACTACCACAGGGGTTGCAACTGCAACTGACGGGGAATATTATCTCACGCCCTTACATCCAGCTCACGTTGCAGCTTATCAAAGATTTTGGCGGAGAGGCTGCTTGGACTTCAACTGATACAATTACTGTATCGGCTCAGACTTACAATCCATCAACCAACTTTTTGGTAGAGAGTGACTGGAGTGCAGCTTCGTATTGGTACGAGATAGCGGCATTGGCACAACAGGCAGACATACAATTGCAAGGGCTCTTTGCGCATAGCTATCAGGGAGATAGCAGAGGAGCTAAAGTAATGGAGAAACTGGGAGTAACAACAACATTCAACGAAACAGGAGTAAGAATCACCAAGGGAAGGACTAGCATTGAACGACTGGATGAGGACTTTGTTGATATTCCCGATTTGGCTCAGACATTTGTGGTGACTTGTGCACTGCGCAACATTCCTTTCCGTTTTACCGGGTTGCAAACGTTGAAGATAAAAGAGACTGACCGTATCGCAGCTTTAATCAACGAAATGCGCAAATTAGGCTACGTGATTCACGATGAGAATGATAGTGTGCTGTGGTGGGATGGCGAACGCTGTGAACCAGATGCAATGCCCGTGATCGAGACTTACGAAGATCACCGCATGGCTATGGCTTTTGCACCGGCAGCTTATCTATTTCCTGAGATGCGCATAGCTCACCCACACGTGGTGTCGAAATCGTATCCTAGCTATTGGGAACACTTGCAGCAAGTTGGGTTTATCATCAACCAAGAAGCGTAAAAAACCATAGTGTAGTTAACATAGAATAATAAAGAGGCAACTGATGGCAAGAGTTATTTAAGAATATAATGAGTAACTTTGCAGGGAAAGTTGAAAAAGAAGATAAAATGTGGATACTAATAATTAGTCTTTTCGTGTTGGCTGCGGTAGCATTGATTGCCGGTTTTATTCGCAATGCCAATATCAAAAAGAAAATAGAACGAGGAGAATTAGAGAGTTTCCCCGAAGTGACAGAGGTAGACGAAGAGTGCTGCGGACAGCATGCTACTTGTGAGAAAGATAGTCTATTGGCTGCAGTAAGTCGTAAAATAGAATATTATGACGATGAAGAGCTTGATCGATTTCGTGAACGTGAAGCCGATAACTATACACCTGCCGAGGTAGAGATTTTTAGAGACATACTCTACACCATGCACGATACAGATGTGGCAGGATGGGTGCGCAGTCTGCAACTACGTGGCATCAATCTACCCGACGAGTTAAAAGATGAAGTATTTTTGATTATCGGAGAGCGGCGCATACATCCGTAAGTATAATAATCAATTGGTATTTTCCGTTATTGAGTAATAAACCCTATAAAAACAGCTATACACTGTGGAACTGTTGCAATATACCTTTTTTCAACGCGCCCTTTTGGGCAGCCTTTTGGCAAGCATTGCTTGTGGCATCATAGGCACCTACATCGTGACACGTCGATTGGTATTTATCAGTGGAGGCATCACTCATGCTTCTTTTGGCGGTATCGGGTTAGGTATGTTTGCGGGTATCAACCCCATTTTTTCGGCTGCCGTATTTTCGGTTTTATCGGCTTTTGGGGTAGAGTGGCTAAGC
Organism: Bacteroides sp. UBA7335; assembly: GCA_002471185.1. Taxonomy (GTDB): domain Bacteria; phylum Bacteroidota; class Bacteroidia; order Bacteroidales; family Bacteroidaceae; genus Bacteroides. The sequence goes on along the minus strand of DKPL01000018.1, from coordinate 7,458 downwards.
AAGCGCAAAGACATGCGCGAAGATTCTGCCATTGCTGTATTCTGGGCACTGGGCATGGCTCTGGGCATCATGTTTAGTTTTTTATCGCCAGGTTTTGCGCCCGATTTGTCGGCCTATCTTTTTGGCAACATCCTTACCATATCTACCAATGATTTATGGTTCTTAGCTACCGTATCGGTACTTCTCATAGCTTTCTTTGTTTTATTCATTCACCCCATACTCTACATTGCTTTCGACCGCGAGTTTGCGCGTTCGCAAGGCATACCGGTACATCTGTTTGAGTATGTACTGATGATGTTTATCGCACTAACCATCGTGGCAAGCTTACGCATGATTGGTATTGTGCTAGCCATTTCACTACTCACCATTCCGCAAATGACGGCAAATCTGTTCACCTATAACTTCAAGAAAATCATCTGGCTATCTATTGCCATAGGATTTGTGTGTTGTCTGGGTGGATTGATGATATCTTACTTTATGCAAGTACCTTCGGGTGCCTCCATCATATTCTTTTCTATCCTGATTTATGCCGTATGCAAATTGATAAAGTCGTTGTAAGAAAACACACCATCTTTCAGAAGCTATCGTTGGCTACTACGGTAGTAAGAACGATGTGTGCATTGATGACGATATTAATGCTAATGGGCTGCTCTACAAAAAACAACACCAAGGCGAGCCGCTTTTATCATGCACTCACCACACGGTATAATGTTTACTTTAATGGCAACGAGGCCTACAAAGCGGGCAATAAGGCTATCGAACAAGGCAATAAGGATAATTTTATGGAAACCATTCCGCTGTACCCCATTGGTAACTCCACAACGATAGGTACAGGAGGAGGAGACTTTGATAGAGCCATTGAGAAGTCACAAAAAGCCATTTCGCTACATTCCATTAAGCGCAAACCGGCTCGCAAACCCGGAAAACGATATACACCGGAATATAGAAAGTGGCTTTCGCAAAGAGAGTTTAACCCGTTTATTCATAATGCTTGGATGTTGATGGGAAAGGCACAGTTTCAAAAAGGGGACTTTCCGGCAGCAGCGGCTACCTTTGCTTATATCGCTCGCTTATTTGACGGACAACCCCGAATTACTGCCGAAGCACGCATCTGGCTGGCTCGCTGCTATACCCAACAAGGATGGTACTATGATGCAGAAGATGTGCTACAAAAGGTAAACAATGATAGTTTACCGTTTAAGTTGACTCCCGACTACTCTACTGCCTACGGACATTATTTACTGGGGAGTCAGCGATATCGCGAAGCCATCCCTTACCTAAACTCCATCATTAAAAATGAAAAAAGCAAGCTGCAACGGGCACGTCAGTACTTCTTACTTGGCCAAGTGTATCAGTTGCTCGATGAGCCTCAACAGGCTTATCAGGCTTATGGAAAGGTTATTAAGCAAAGTCCTCCTTATGAAATGGAGCTAAATGCACGTATCCGACAGACAGAGGTGACTTCGCACCAAAATCGAGCAAACCTGAAAAAAGTGACTGCTAAACTGGAGAAGATGACCCATAGTGATAAAAATAAAGATTATCTTGATCAAATTTATTACGCACTAGGCAATGTTTATTTAGCCAACAATGATACGGTTCAAGCCATTAAGCAATATAAGCTAGGGATAGAGAAAAGTACCCGTGGGGGTATTGAAAAGGGGATTCTGCAACTAACCTTAGGAAATTTGTGTTGGGAAATGGGACGCTATGCAGAGGCGCAAACGGCCTATGCAGATGCTATCGGACTACTCGACAAGGCTCATGCGCAATATATACAGGTAAACAAACGCTCTGAGATTCTAGACGAACTGGTGCCTTACTCAAATGCAGTGCAACTACAAGATAGTTTGCAACATCTGGCTTCGCTCGATAGTGTAGCTCGCATGGTGGTGATTGATACGCTTATAGCACGAGTCATCCAAAAAGAGGAAGCTGAGCAAGCGGCGTTAAAAGAGCAAGAGCGTCAGCAGATGCGCGATGACATTATGGCTGAAAATCAAGCTAATAATCCACAACAAAGCAAACCGACTACGCCTACGCTACCCTCGGGCAATAATGCATGGTATTTTTATAACCCTCAAACTGTGAGCCAGGGAAAGAATGAGTTTCAACGTGTATGGGGAAAGCGTAAGTTGGAAGATAACTGGCGCAGAAGAAACAAAACGGTGGTTTCGCTTGATGATTTTGAAGCGGTAAACTATGATGAGGAGGAAAAAAAGGAAGAGAACAAAGGGGCAGATGGACAAGTTATCGAAGAAGCAACAGATCAGAATAGTGTAAATGGAGAAAACGGAACAAGTGATGAAGCGGTGATTGACGAAAAGAACCCACTATTCTATTTACAGCAAATACCACTAACCGATGAGGCTATGGCAGCTTCAAATGAAATTCTATCGGATGGGCTATTTAATATTGCCATGATTTGCAAAGACAAACTAGAGGATTTTTCGCAGGCCGAAAAGGCTTTCAGAAGGTTACTTGACGAATTTCCCGACTTTGCATTGTTAGATGAGGCCTATTATAATTATTACTTAATGCTGGGACGTATGAACCGATTGGTAGATGCCAATCACTACAAACAGCAACTCATCGAACTATACCCTGAAAGCAAATATGCCATTACATTGGCCGACCCCGACTTTGCCTATAATGCTATCTATGGTAAGGCATTGGAGGATTCGCTTTATGCAGCAACCTATCAAGCTTACACAACGGGAAAAATGAGTGAGGTGATTAATAATACCGAAATATCATCCAATAAATACCCGATGGGAAAACACCGCCCTAAGTTCTTGTTTCTAAAAGCTGTTACCAATCTGCAAGCAGGCAACCAAAAAGAGTTTTTGGATGAGTTGAAAGTGCTGGTACAGCAGTATCCCGAAAATGAAATTACCGACATTGCAGCACATATATTGAAAGGGGTGCAAGAGGGACGACTATTGGCCGAAGGTAGTGTTTCGTTTGGTAATATCTGGGGCAGGCGCAACAGCGAGCTACCAAACCCAGGCGAAACATTGAGCCAAGCCGATTCAACACAAGTGTTTAACACCGAACGAAATGCTCCGTATTTGTTTATTCTAGCATACGAAGAGGGAAAAATTAATGAGAACCAATTGCTGTATGAGATTGCTCGTTATAACTTCTCATCGTTTATGGTGAAGAATTTCGATCTTGCATTTGCACACGACAATGGAATCGGGAGATTAATCATTAAGGAGTTTGCCAATATGGATGAAGCGCTTTACTATCAGCGCCAACTCTATGCCGATGCTGCCATGAACGAAAAGCTCAGTGGCTTACGTTCAGTGATTATTTCTGAGGATAATTATGAACTATTGAATAAATATTATAGTTTTGATGAATATGACACTTTCTATAACAATACTTTCGTTGAGCCGAACTTAGCGAGACCAACTATCGAGGTAGAAACATTGGATGGAAGTACACTAGACGATCCAATAATGAATCTGCCACCGGTTGAGGAGGAAAATAACGAAGAAGGCGAAGAGGAAGAGATTGAAGAAAGTGGAAGTGGAACGTATTATATCTATTAAAATATACAGGTATGAGAAAAGACCGATTACTTTGGGTAGACGATGAGATTGACTTCTTGCGTCCGCATGTACTGTTTTTACAAGCTAAAGGCTATGAGGTGGAAACAGTCACGAATGGCATGGATGCCCTCGACAAGTGTCGGGAAACAGATTATGATTTGATTTTCTTGGATGAAAATATGCCGGGGATTAGTGGACTGGAAACTTTGGCGCAGATAAAGGATATATCGCCTACTGTACCAGTAGTGATGATTACCAAGAGTGAGGAAGAAAACATTATGGATATGGCTATCGGCAGCAAGATAGCCGACTACTTGATAAAACCGGTTAATCCAAACCAGATATTACTATCGCTCAAAAAAAACTTGCATCGCAAGGACATCGTTTCGGAAGTGGCACAGACGGCCTATCAACAAAACTTCGGTAAGATAGGTATGCAAATCAATGACTCATTGACTAGCGATGATTGGATTGAGCTTTATAGACGATTGGTATTTTGGGAACTGGAATTGGAGGCTAGCGATGGACCAATGGGCGAAATGCTATCAATGCAGAAAAATGAGGCTAACAATGCTTTCTGCAAATTTGTGAAGCGAAACTACATAGACTGGATGGCTGCCATGAATCCAAAAGCTCCTAAAGAGGATGAGCGTCCGATGATGAGTCCGGACATTATGAAACGTACTATTTTCCCACTGTTGGATCAAGGGGAAAAGGTATTTTTCTTGGTACTCGATAACTTCCGCTACGACCAATGGCGCATGGTAGCAAACGAACTATCCGACTGGTTTAACTTCGACGAACAACTCTATATGAGTATTTTGCCTACTGCAACTCAGTATGCACGCAATTCCATTTTCTCGGGATTGATGCCTATACAAATTGCTGAGATGTTTCCGGAGCTTTGGGTGGACGAGGATGAAGAGGAAAATAAAAACTTAAATGAAGCACCGTTGATTAAAACATGTATCGATCGGTTCCGACGTCAGCATTCATTCTCATACCATAAGATTAATGATGTAACAGGTGGAGAAAAACTATTAAATCAGCTACCGCAATTGGTACAAAACGACTTGAATGTAGTGGTATTTAACTTTATAGACATGTTGAGCCATACACGTACCGAAAGTAAAATGATACGCGAATTGGCTTCTACAGAGGCGGCTTATCGCAGCTTAACGGTTTCGTGGTTTCGCCACTCACCTTTACGCGATTTACTCAAAGAACTTGCCGCACGCAAAATTCGAGTAGTAATAACAACCGATCATGGAAGTATCAAGGTAGACAACCCCATCAAAGTGCAAGCCAACAATGGCGAGATTAATTCGAATTTACGCTATAAGCTATCACGTAATATGACGTACAACTCGCGCCAAGTTTACGAAATCAACAGACCGGCGGAGGCTCTATTGCCATCGCCAAACATGAGTACAAAGTATATCTTTGCTACCAATCGAGACTTCTTTGCTTATCCAAACAATTACAACTACTACGTGTCTTACTATACCAACACGTTTCAGCATGGAGGTATCTCTATGGAAGAGATGATAATACCACTTATCACACTAAAAGGGAAATAATAAAGATTAAATTAGAATATATGGAAATTAAAATTCAATCATTAGATCAAATTCACGAGGCTGCACGCCAGTTTATTGAAGCTATGGGCGAGAACACAGTATTTGCCCTATATGGAAAGATGGGAGCTGGTAAAACGACTTTCATCAAAGCAGTATGCGAAGAGCTAGGAGTAAAAGATGTTATTACCTCTCCTACTTTTGCCATTGTCAATGAGTATCGTTCTGATGAAACAGGTGAGTTGATTTATCACTTCGATTTTTACCGCATCAAGAAATTGAGTGAGGTATACGATATGGGATATGAAGACTACTTCTATAGCGGTGCACTTTGCTTTATCGAATGGCCCGAGCTGATTGAAGAGTTGCTACCAGGTGATGCCGTAAAAGTCACTATTGAAGAAAAAGAGGATGGTTCACGCACCATCACACTATAAACGAATATGATAGCGCACTACTTCATTCTAGGTTTGTTTATCATAGCCGGAAGTATCTCTTTGTTGGCAGCACTTCTCAACTGGAATTGGTTCTTTACGGCTAGCAATGCACAAGCAGTGGTTCGTCGATTGGGACGCCGTGGTGCTCGTTGGCTATACGGATGTTGTGGGGTTTTATTAATCGGTATGGCAATCTTTTTCTTTCGCACTATTAGTTTACAGATAGGACAGTAAACCCTATACTTATAATACTCAAAAACTCTCCACGATAATCATTATCTATTGTGGAGAGTTTTTAGTATATATAGAAGTATTATTCTACCGAATCAACATCCTCACTTTCCAAAACAACTTGTCTTGAACCAACAGTTGCAGCGTGGCCATATTGATAACCCATACTAATATAAATGAAACATTGTCCCAAACAAGATCCTAAAGTAAAAATTAATCCTAATATAAATAGAGTAAGAATAAAAGCAAAAGACATTCCTTCAGCACCACGGCCATCCATGAAAAGTGCTCGTAATGAAGAAACCACAAAATAGGGTAAGCCAAACACAAGTGAAACTATTCCACCTAAAATACCGTTAATGAGCAATAGCATAAAAGTTCCTCCCCATGTAGGAAAACCAATACGAAAGGTTTTACCAAATGCCTTAAGCAATGAAGTATCTTCGAA
>DKPL01000018.1:755-1035 GCA_002471185.1 Bacteroides sp. UBA7335 | reverse complement strand
TTAAGCAATGAAGTATCTTCGAATAGATAAATAGCTGGAAGCAAATTTAATGGTACCCATAAGATAAAAAGTATCACAAGAGGAAAAATAAGAGAGTAAGGAGAAGCTGCCGCAAGAAAGGAAACAACAACGATATAGACAAAAGCAATTAGGACTGATATTAATAATAAAGCGACAGAACGCCTAACATTCCTTTTCATGACCTCTTTTATCTTATCCCATGAGACAGAAGATGAATCTTGATCTTCACTATAATACTTAATTAAAGTATACATCAAAG
>DKPL01000018.1:350-574 GCA_002471185.1 Bacteroides sp. UBA7335 | reverse complement strand
CTTAATTAAAGTATACATCAAAGAGATAAGCACTATAGAAGAGGCTAATGAAGCAAGAAATAAAAACAGATAAACCCATCCATATTGATTAATAAAAGTAAAAAGCATCTGCATATTATTGGCAAAATCATTGGGATCAAAATCACCATTAACATCCATTAGCCGAATGGTACAAATTACCTGAACGATACAAATGGGAAGTAACCAATAAATCATGTACTTAA
>DKPL01000018.1:0-146 GCA_002471185.1 Bacteroides sp. UBA7335 | reverse complement strand
TTTCGTGCAATCTTTATCAGCTGAAAGGTCGCAGAAAGTTTATCGCCGAAAGAACGCTTTTTATATAAAGCAATTTTAGTGTTCTGTGATTCCATAAGTAGATTATTTAATATTAAATGTTAGTTATTCAATAAGAAAGATATAAC
>DKPL01000086.1:9793-10013 GCA_002471185.1 Bacteroides sp. UBA7335 | reverse complement strand
CTCGTAATTGAGGCATTAGATTACTAGCTAACTCACTCAGCTCACTTCTTTCTCCTTTGACTAAGTTGATGTGCGCAAAAATATTTTGTTGTTTCATTTTATCTATCATATAAACCAAGCCATTTGACTCGCTATCTAGATAGGGTTGATCAATTTGTTGAATATCACCAGTAAATATCATTTTTGTACCTTCTCCGGCTCTTGTTATTATGGTTTTTAC
>DKPL01000086.1:316-9637 GCA_002471185.1 Bacteroides sp. UBA7335 | reverse complement strand
CTTGTTATTATGGTTTTTACTTCATGAGGCGTTAGGTTTTGTGCTTCATCAATTATGCAATAAGTTTCACTTAAACTTCGTCCACGAATATAAGCCAATGCCTCAATTACGAGTTGTTCGCTTTTTTGCATATCATCAATTCGTTTTAATTCGGGAGAAGTTGGTGAAAATTGATGTTTTATAACGTTGAGATTGTCAAACAATGGTTGCATATAAGGTGCTACCTTTTCTTTGGCATCACCAGGTAAGAAACCTAAATCTTTATTTGATAGTGCTACAATTGGTCGTGCCAATAAAATTTGTTTATATACATTCAAGTTATTGAGTGCTGCTGCCAAAGCCAATAAAGTTTTACCTGTACCGGCTTTTCCGGTCAAAGCTACTAGTTTTATATTAGGATCGTTTAAGATTTCAAATGCAAAACTTTGCTCTGCATTTCTAGGCTCAATCCCATAATTTTTGCTTTTGTTTACTTTGCATACTGTATGTGTGAATGGATTATATCTGGCGAGTACAGTACTTCTATCGCTTTTTAGGATAAAGCATTCATTAGGCAATATAATGTCTTTAAAATCAAATTCATTAATATCTAACCCCTCTTTACTACTATAAATTCTATCTATTAAGGTTGGGTCTATATTGTCATATACTTCATTTGATTTTTCAAAAATATCAATATTAGTCACTTTGTCGTTGATGTAATCTTCGCATGTCACTCCTATGGAGCGAGCTTTCATTCGTAAATTAACATCCTTAGTCACCAATATCGTTTTCATGTTAGGATATTTGTGCGTCAAAAAATCTGCTGTTGCTAATATTTGATGATCGGGTTTACTCTCAGGAAATGAATTATGAACCAATGGTGAATCTACCTTTCCGGTTACCACAAACAACCGACCGAGTCCTGGGCCTAATGATGCGCCTGTGGTAAATAAGTTATCATCCGTAATCAAATCTAATTCTCTAACGAATTCACGGGCATTGTAATTAATTTGCTCATTGCCTTTCTTAAACTTATCTAACTCTTCGAGTACAACAATCGGAAGATAGATGTCGTTTTCTTGAAAATTCTTAATACAGTTGTAGTCGTGAAGAATAACATTTGTATCAATCACAAAATTTTTCTTTGATCCCATAATTATCTTAGATTTAATATTGATATTTGCAATCCTTTTCGATTGTAGAAATTGAAAAAGCATTGATTTACTTAATAAACAAATAAAAAGGGGAAACAGTTTGTAATCCTATAAAATATGACAAAAATGAATTATCAAGAGGTTTTGAATTACTTATATGAAAGTGTTCCTATGTTTCAGAAAGTAGGTGGTAAAGCATACAAAGAAGGTTTAGAGAATACTCATGTGCTTGATAAATATTTCGATTTTCCTCATAAGCAATACCGAACAATACACGTTGGGGGAACCAACGGAAAGGGTTCATGTTCGCATACTATTGCAGCTGTTCTGCAATCTGCCGGGTATCGTGTCGGATTGTATACCTCGCCTCATTTGGTCGATTTTAGAGAGAGAATACGTGTTAACGGTGAAGAAATTTCTCAGCGTTATGTTGTTGACTTTGTCGATAATAATAGAGATTTGTTTGAATCGTTGTCATTGTCATTCTTTGAGTTGACCACTGCAATGGCATTTCGGTATTTTGCAGATATGAATGTGGATGTGGCTGTGATTGAAGTAGGATTGGGGGGAAGACTTGACTGCACTAACATCATTACCCCTGATTTATCTGTGATAACTAATATTGGGTTAGATCATACACAATTTCTAGGCTCTTCTCTTGATATGATTGCTTCGGAGAAAGCTGGCATTATTAAACCTCATGTTCCTGTGGTGATTGGCGAAACTGTTTCCGAAACTAAGAATGTTTTTCTTTTAAAAGCTATTGAAGTAGAAGCTCCAATTACTTTTGCTGAAGATTCTCCTAAAATAATTTCTCATCATCAACAAACTGGTTGGCTTTACCAAACAACTACATTAAAAGATTTGAATAGTGAGCTAGGCGGATTGTGTCAGCTTAAAAATGCGAATACGATATTAAATGCTATTGATATACTAAAATCGATGGGGTATAATATAGACGAACAAGCCATTCGAAACGGATTTCAGCATGTTTGTAAATTGACAGGACTTAAAGGACGCTGGCAGAAGTTGAGTGAGTCGCCTGCTATGATTTGTGATACGGGACACAATGTTGATGGTATTAAGTACATTGTTCAGCAATTATCTACCTTGGGTTACGATAAGTTGCATTTTGTTATTGGCATGGTCAATGATAAAGATGTTAGTGGGGTATTAGATCTACTCCCTAAATCTGCAACCTATTATTTTACCAAGGCCTCTATAAATAGAGCGCTAGATGAGAATGAACTGATGAGACTAGCTTTCTCCAAGGGGCTATCTGGGCACTCTTACTCTTCTGTAAAGGAAGCTGTTTGTGCTGCCAAAGGTAACTGTGGGACAAACGAACTTATATTTATTGGGGGAAGTACATTTATCGTAGCCGATTTACTAGCCTCTTGTGCCGATTAATATATAAACTCTCAATCAGTTGTTCCGTCTATCATTTTAATAACTGCATTCAATAGGGTTTCTTCGGGATTGCCAAATGGTAGGAATGTAGCTAAATTGCTTGTTTCGGTAATTGCTACGTTAGGTGTAAAGCGTCCATTCTGACCTGTTTCATTTTCGCTGTTAGCTACATAGCACACTATTGGACTTAACCCCCAATTAAAGTTACGATTGATAAAGGTTTCAGCAGCCATTCCCCAGCAGGTAAGGTTGCTTCCTACAAGTGCCCATCTTTTTAGTGGTGAAATACAATTTAAGAATACACCTGCTATTGATGCTGAGGTTTGTGTGCTAGTTATTACAAAACCTTGCTGTATATTCATGTTGTTTCCACCTGTGATTAATGAGGTATCATAAGTTATGCTTTTATCCTTACTAACATTTTTATCGTTATAGCTTAATGAGGCATAAGTACTTCCCAATGCGCTTGAAGGAGCCAATAGCGTAGCCATGATCTGGCTACAATCAAATGTACCTCCGCTGTTGTAGCGTAAATCGAGTGCAAAATGAGTGACTCCTTCGTTTGCAAAATATTTTGAAACTTCGAATAACTGCTTTTTATAGATGTCAGGGTTAGTTAGCGTACCATTAATAAACTCTCCATATACTAAATAACCCAATTTAATGCCACTCGCTGTAGTTATTGTTGTATAGTAATGTATGGGGTTATTGATAACAGGGCGTATTGCTGCAACAGCTTTGGTTCCTGTTTTTACAACAGTCCAATTGATAGTACTAGTTTCATCTTCTGTAGGTACAACCTCATATTTTCCAATGGTAAGCTCAAGCGGATCACTCATATTAAGTAGCTTACTTTCGCTTTTTTTGGTTATAACTTGATTGTTCACAGTCATAATCCAATCGCCACGTTGTAGTCCGGCGTCAGAAGCGGGCGAATCTGGTAAAACATAACTAACAAGAGCATAATAAGCTGTATCGTTTTCTAAATTTCGCTGTAGTTGATAATTAAAACCATAGCTTGGCAATGGTTCAAAGTATAAAGTGTCTACCTTAGAGTATTGATTATCTTCGGCTTTATAAAGAATAGATTGTAAAAATGTAGCCGGTGCTGAAAAATAATTTAGATACTTACTTTGTGGAATGGTGTAATCCCATAGATAGTTTTCACGCATTATACTATCTATCCATTGGTCTCTTGCTGTTTGTGCTGCATATTCTGGCCATCGATCTACACCACACGATAATAGACTAATAGCCATTAATGAAATACTTGCAGCAGTTAAAACTATATTTTTGATATTCATTGTCATTCTTACTTTATCTGTTGCAAATGTATGAAATACTTCGTTTTTCTACCACATTTATGGTATAAAAATGGCTGTGATATGTTATTGATATTACCTTGTTTACTCTATACTTTTGTATTATGAAAAATATTGCAACATTAATTTCAGGTGGAGTAGATAGCTCATTGGTGGTTCATCAACTTTGTGAACAGGGATTTAAACCTACACTTTTTTATATAAAAATAGGAATGGAAGGTGCAGAGTATATGGATTGCTCTGCAGAAGAAGATATTGAACTATGTAAGGCTACGGCTCGTAAATATGGTTTGGAACTAGAGGTTATTGATCTGCATCGAGAGTATTGGGATAAAGTGGCAGCTTATGCCATTGATAAAATACGTTTGGGACAAACCCCCAATCCTGATGTCATGTGCAATAAGCTCATTAAATTTGGATGTTTTGAGGAGCAAGCTGGCAAACATTTTGATTTTACGGCAACTGGACATTATGCCACTACTGTGTCGTTGGATGATAAAGTGTGGTTGGGTACAGCCAATGATCCTGTCAAAGATCAAACTGATTTTTTGGCTCAAATAGATCATTTGCAAGTTTCTAAATTAATGTTTCCTATTGGTCATTTACAAAAACAAGAAGTGCGTGAGCTTGCATTAAAGGCAGGATTGCCTAGCGCTAAACGCCGCGATAGCCAAGGCATTTGTTTCCTGGGGAAAATCAACTATAATGATTTTGTACGGCGCTTTCTTGGAGAGAAAAGTGGCGATATAGTGGAGTTTGAAACGGGTAAGATTTTAGGAAAACACTATGGCTATTGGTTTCACACCATTGGGCAACGCAAAGGCTTAGGGTTAAGTGGTGGACCGTGGTTTGTGGTTAAGAAAGATGTATCTAACAATGTAATTTATGTTTCTAAAGGATATGATGCCGCATTGCAGTATGGGTTGGAGTTTTACATGAGCGATTTTCATTTTATAACAGCCAATCCTTGGGTAGATGAATTAAGTAAAGGGATTGATGTGACATTTAAAATAAGGCATACTCCTGAATTTACAAAAGGATATTTGAGTAGTAAGAATGGACGATACTTTATGCAATCGACCGAAAAACTTCAAGGAATTGCACCTGGACAATTTGGAGTTGTTTATGATAATAATTCTAAACTATGCATTGGAAGTGGAGAAATAGCTCTTTAAATATAATATTCGGCAAGGTCTATAATTCCAGCTCGCATAGCATATTTAGTAGCTTCGTGAACATTATTCACTCCAATTTTACGAAATATGTTTTTTCGATGACTATTTACCGTATGAAAGCTGATATTCTTTTGAGTAGCTATTTCTTTGGTTGTTTTTCCTGAGGCTATTTCTTTCAATATGGCTTTTTCTGTAGTGGTTAATAAGCTGCTTTCTTCTTTCGAATAAGTAGAGATACCAGATTGCTGTTGAGTATTTGCCAATAATAAGTTGCTGACGTAGTTGCAAATGAAGCGCTCTTGTCTAACTGCATATTGGATAGCACTCTGTATCTCCTCTTTAGGACTGTTTTTCATGACAACGCTGAATGAGTTGCTGCTAAATAGCAATTGTCTTAGTAATGGTATGCTTAGCTCTTCTGAAAAAAGTATCCAGCAAGTTTGTTTAAAGCGTTGTTGTGTAATGATTAACTCTTCTGCACTGATAAAATTGAATAGTGAATAGTCTAAAATAACAATTGCATCGGTGTATAAACGTAGCTTTTGAATCAGTTCCTCTTTATTGATGACATCTATTATCACAGAAGGATCTTTTTGCATTGTTAGCAGAAACTGCATTCCGGCATTGGTTATAAATTGATTATCTGCAATTATAAAGGTCTTCATACTTTATGCGACAATTTAGTGAGGTATGATGCAAATATAGAGATTAATGAGTAAATCTTTTCTAATAATTATAGAAAAGTAAAGTGGCATGAGATTATTAAATCTCATGCCACTTTGTAACGCTAAAAATAAAGTATAAATGTTCTACCAAGAACGACCTTTGAATACATCTGATTGATCAAGTGGTACAAGGTTACCGCTCAAAGTAAGGGTGTTAGAATTGAAGTTAGGATTAACAGTAACTGTTGCGTTATTATTACCTTCGGTCAAATTGATGAAGATTTGAGCCGAAATTCCAATACCTTGAATACTAAATGAGCAATTTACATTACCTCTTTTATCCATATTCATTTGCATATCTGATACAGTTCCATCTACAGTAACACCACCAATTCCGTTAGGACCAGGATAAGGAGTGTTAAATGCGATTTGTACGGTACCTTTTTGTCCATTAACCAACACGAAGTTTGTGTTTGAAGTTACAAATGAATTTTGACCATTACGGAAAATTACTTGATTTGCTTCTAGAACAAACTCTTTAGCTTTTAATGCTTGAATAGCTTCTTGATATGCTGCCATATCAGCTGCTTGTTCTTGGGCTTTTCTTTGAGCTCTTTCGGCATCTCTTTCAGCCTTACGTGAATCTTGTGCACACAACATAGTAGATGCTCCTACTAATACTAATGCTACTAATGCAATAAACTTCTTCATGATTTTAATTTTTTTGTTTACGTTTAATAATCGTTGTTCGTTTATTGCAAAAACAACTGCTATGAGATATTGTTCACAGATTTTTTAATAATTTTATATCCAACAGCTGCAACTAAAATACTCATTAGCGGACTAATAAGATTGAAAAAGCAATAGGGAAGGTAGGTTAGGGTTGATACATTAAGAATAGTAGCTTGAGTCATCCCACATGTATTCCAGGGTATGAGAACGGAAGTCACAGTAACAGAGTCTTCGGTAGTGCGACTGAGTAATCTACTTTCATATCCTTTTTTCTTGTAGATATCGGCAAACATATTTCCTGTTAATATAATACTGATGTACTGATCGGCAGTTGTTAGGTTTAAACAGATACCTGCTGCAACTGTTGAGGCTACCAAACTAACTGTGTTTTTAATAAAGCGTAAGAATACAGAAGTGATACTGCCTATCATGCCAATGGCTGTCATTGCTCCACCAAAACACATAGCACACAATATAAGCCAAATTGTATATAACATTCCCGACATGCCTCTAGTAGCAATAAGCTCTGTTAGCGTGGGATCAGGGGTTTGCAAACTAGTGCTTCCGTAAAAAGTCATCATTAGTCCTTTAAAGAGTGTATGAGCAGAGTCATCACTATTTGATATCGCAATTTCGTGCAACAAGTCGGGTTGGAAAATTAAAGCAAATATACCTGCTAGTAAGGCTGAAACAAAAAGAGTAATGATTGATGGAACACGTTTGGCTATTAAAACTCCAGTAACTACAGGCACAATTAATAACCATGGGGTTATTGTAAATTTATTTGCTAAAGATGCTGTGAATTCAGCAATATGGGCACTACTGCTTCCTTCGTACGAAAACCCGGCAATGGTAAATATTGTCAATGTTATAATCATAGAGGGTACAGTGGTAATTAACATGTATCGGATGTGCCTAAATAAAGGTGTGTCGGTAACTGATGCTGCAAGCACTGTTGTATCAGATAGGGGAGACATCTTATCGCCAAAATAGGCACCTGAAATGATGGCTCCCGCTATCCATCCATCGCTAAAACCTTGTGCTCTGCCAATACCCATTAAGGCTATACCAATTGTTGCAATTGTTGTCCAAGAGCTCCCAGTCATAACCGATACTAATGCACAAATAATGCAGGTCGAAGTCAGAAAAAAACTCGGATGTATAACTTTCATTCCGTAGTAGATGAGTGTTGGAACTACGCCGCTTATCATCCAGGCACCGCTCAAGGCACCAATGATAAGCAATATGATAATAGCTGGAGATACTCCCGATATGTTATTAATTATTGCAAGCTCAATGTCACTCCAGGCTACTTTGTAGAAAATGATACCAATAAAAATACATACTGCTGTTGCAGCTAGTAGTGAAACCTGACTACTGCCACTTAGGGCATCGCTTCCAAATGTTCGTATGGTTAGAAATAGTAGTGCTACTAGTGCTACTACGGGGATAATGGATACTAATGGTGATGGTACTTTTTTCATAAAATATCACTCTTGTTATGTGTACAACGATAACGGATAAATAATACTCCCGTTAGTGTCAATGCTAACGACAGACCTGTGTAAAAGATGGCTATGAAAGCTATAGGAAGTAGGCTGAAATGGCGGATTGTAGCTCCTAAAGCAATCATAAATATCATAATAATCCATCCTTTTAAATCGAAAAATGAAAAAGGACAATTTTTCTTTTTCTCTTTGCTTGCAATTCTTTTTTTATGTCTTTTGAATTGTTTTCTAAATATGAAGCAAAAGAATAAAAGAAATACAAATAAGGTCATTAAAATGTTTTGAATATTGATCATAGATTTGCACCAGGATAGAATGCCTATCCTAAAAATGTTTAGGCCTGCAGTTATCCAAACAACTCCTGCAATAACCAATAAGGTATTTCTATTTACTCCATATTTCATATAAAATATCTTCTCAATGTATCGTTATACTTTTTTTAATGGTAGATTCTTCTTTTTAAAATGTTTAGTGAAAAATCCATCTTGTATTTGGATGAAAAATATAGGAAGTTCTTTTTGAAGAATTTTTAATACCTCATTAGCTCTTTCTCGTACGTCGCCGATTTTTTGTGTATCATCCATCATCTTATTAATCTTTTTAGCGCGATCTCCGCCTTTCAGACTTTCAAACAGAGCTTTCTGTAAATCCTTTATGATGAGGTTGATGTTTTGTAGTGTTGCAATATTGGTTGTGGAATAATCTCCTAACAAATGAATGTCGGTTATGATTGATGCAAAAGCATTGGCATATGCACGCTGCGTACCACCCAAATCGAATCCTAATGTATTGCTGACTTCCTCCATTGATTTTTTATTTCTTCTAGCCTGCTCATTTATGACTTTATCCCAAAATAGTTGCTCAGTTGGTTTTGTCCATTTCCTTTCGTCTACTAATTGTTGGAGTATTTCGCAGCTTCGTGGGTTTGAATTAAATCCCCAATGAAAAAATACCCGATGTCCGTACTTGTGCCATGTGAATTCGTGATGAGGCTTATCACGAAGTCCTGCGAAATAACCAATAGGATGATCGATATTATTGTGAAGAACAAAAATAAGATTGCTAATTTGTGTACACCGTTCAAAAGGCAGAACTGAGTAGATATCTGCTTCATGTCCATTAGACTTTCCCGGGCTTAAGGACTTAGCCGGAGCAGAAGCGATGGTAATAAAAGTGAGGAGCGAAAAAAGAAGTAGCTTAATTCTCATTATTTCGTGAATTGTAGATAATATGTTACAAAGTTACAATCTTTTCTAGTAATGGTGTTTATTTGTTAGATAAACTTTAATAAAAGTATGAAAAAGAAACTATTTGTTGGTCTATGTGTGGTGATTATTTGTGGTGAATATGTTGTAAAATAAAAGCATCTATTT
>DKPL01000086.1:0-147 GCA_002471185.1 Bacteroides sp. UBA7335 | reverse complement strand
TTGTAAAATAAAAGCATCTATTTTTACCTTTAAGGTAAAAATAGATGCTACTTGTAAGATTTGCAAATGCTTATCAATGAATAGCATAGCTAAACAATGATTATGTAAGAATTCCACTTGTTTACTGAGGATTTCCTGTTACTAGTT
>DKPL01000043.1:7436-11895 GCA_002471185.1 Bacteroides sp. UBA7335 | reverse complement strand
CTATATCGCGCCGCTACAACCAACTACCTTTGCTGCGATCAAGCCCTGGAGGATTCGAAGGGAGCTGGCCGTATAGGACTTACCCGTTTTGCGATTGCAAAGGTATGCATTTTTCTTTAACCTGCAATAGCTGGCATTAACTTTTTGTAGATATTTTTATTAAGATGTTGCTAATCAGTGATGTATGTGAGAGAAAAAAGATGCAAATTAAATCCACTAACTTTATAAGGCTTTTCTTTTAGGGTATATCATCAGTTTTTTGGGTTGTTGAGCAAAAGTTATCAATTTGCTGCATACTCTTCATTTACGAAACAATAATTAGACACTCTAAAGTTTGTTTGTACATAGCCATAGCGAGTTTGCTTATCAATAACGATAAATATAGCCTATATCAAGCCATAGCGATATACTCTTTTAGAGTTGTGCCTATCCTTTTGCACCACAGTGCGCATTAATGTGCACTGTGGTGCAGATTAATGCGCACTATAGTGCGTCTTAGAGCGCACTAAAATAATAATCTCTATTTTATTCAACCTAGAAGAGTATCTCATAAGTTATTGTTTTAAGATTAATTTATTGTCTTGTGTTAACCGAATTAACGGCTTATATATTCTCTTCTTTTTATCTTTTAATTACTTGCTTATCCTTCTCTAAAAGAGTTAATTATTAATTGTAACTCTACTGAAGTTCTAGTTTCATCTATACTACCTAGAATACTTACTGTTGTGTATTTAACACAATTTTGCTCTTTTGCTATTCTTTCAACGTTGTATATGTTAAACTAGTTTAAATAGGATGATGTTTGTAATCTTTATTTTTCATAATAATGTTGTGTATGTACTACTGAATATAGTGTATGAAATGAATAAATAAATATGAGGAATAAAATAAAATATTCTTTACTTGTTATATTGTTGTTTATCTCTGGAAAAAACGTTCAAATGAGTGCTCAACAGTTAGGCTTAAAAACCAATTTATTGTATGATCTTACAGCTTCGCCCAATCTTGGTGCAGAGGTTGCTCTTGGTGGTAGGTGGACTCTCGATTTGGGTGCGGGCTTTAATCCCTTTACATTCAAAGATAACCGCAAATGGAAAAACTGGTTGGTGCAGACCGAAGGGCGATATTGGCTTTGTCAGCCATTCTATGGTCACTTTTTTGGGGTGAATGTTGGAGGCGGTGAGTACAATATAAGCCGTGTATCTTGGCCATGGCCACACATCAAGAGTGATTATCGATATCAAGGATGGTCGGTGATGAGCGGTGTGTCTTATGGATATTCATTTCTGTTGGGCCGGCATTGGAATTTGGAATTGACATTTGGAGTAGGAGTAATGCACACAAAGTATAAAAAGTATGACTGTGTGGAGTGTGGTAATTATTTAAGAAAAGAAACACGTACATTCTTTTCTCCTACTCGCGTCGGTATTAATTTGATTTATATGATTAAATAACTGATCAAACAATCTTCTGTATGAAATATTTATTGCTGATATGTGTCAATCTAGTTACGTGTATTCTTTATTCTCAAACTACATCAGAAAAAAAAGATGTAATAGAGTTTGGAGATGTTACAGTTCAATATATAAACAAGGATAACATAGAGATATCATTTGCCGCCAATCTACCTAAGAAATCGGTTAAGTCTACTCACTTACGTCTATTTACCCCTCAACTGTGTTCTTACAATAACAATGAAGTGCTCAATCTGGAGCCATTTGTCGTAACTGGTTATCAACGCATGAGGCGCGATAAGCAAGCTCTCTTGTTGAATAAAAATAGAACTCTTCCTCAACATTACTATATAGCTGGCAATCTATTGCTCTATCGCGACACCGTGCCATTTGCTACTTGGATGAACGATGGTGTGACTCTCAAATTATTAAGAGAAGATGAGGGCTGTTGCGCAGTCAAACAATTACCAAGTTTACTTATAGCTCAAGGTTATCAAGTAAAACCCAGCCGTACTCCTGTGGTTTTGTTTGTATCCGAAGCGCCATCCACAACTACACAACAAAAATCTATCTATCCGTTTTTGAGATGCTGGAACGTCGACGCTTCCGCACAAGAGCGCAATATCTTCGTTCGTTTTCCTGTAAATCAAGTTTCTATCTTGGACAATTACTCTACCAATAAACAAAACCTAGCGCGTATTCTCGAATCGGTAAATCTAGTTAAATCAGATAATCGAGCAGAATTAAGACAAATTGATATTGTGGGATATGCCTCACCCGATGGCAACCAAGAAGCCAATTTGTTGTTGTCCGAAAAACGTGCGTTAGCTTTAAAGGATTATCTCGTTCAACAAACCAACCTCAATGACAGTCTCATAAATACCGTTGCCGGTGGAGAAGACTGGGATGGACTATACCAACTAGTAAAGCAAAGCGATATTTCTTTCAAAGAACAAATACTCGATATTATAACCAATACTCCAGAAGCACAGCGCAATGCCAAATTGCGAGCTCTAGCCGGTGGCAGACCTTATCAAAGCATGGTCGATTTGCTGTACCCCCAACTTCGGGATGCTTGCTACATTAATATCTGGTATAATGAGGTTTCAGATCCCAATGTGCAAACCATAAACAAAGCAATAACAGCCCTGAAAGAGGGAAAGTATCAACAATCGTTCGATATTTTGCAACCCATATCATACGATGTGCGAACTTGGAACCCAATAGGAGTGTGTTACGAACTGATGGGGAATATATCCAAAGCAGTTCAATGGTACAAAAAAGCTGCCGATAAAGGCGATACACAAGCAGAAGAAAATTTGGAACGATTATAGTAGACGATAATAGAATAACATAAATCATTTTTTTAAACCAATAATTATGAGAAAATTAAAATTTGTATCTATGCTGGTAGCCATAGCTGTTACCGGTTGTATGGCAGGTTGCTCTGATGATAATGATGTAGCAATACCTGATAATGAGCTTGATGAAAGTGCAGTAGGATATGCCGAAATATCCTTAATGTTACCCAATGGAGATGCTAGCACACGAACAGATGCTGAAGCCGGTGATGGTGTAGATGTAGGAACTGCTGATGAATATAGGTTATCAACAGCTACTCTATACTTTGTCAATGTAAATGTTTCTCCTAAAGTAGTAGCACAAGTTACAACTATCAATTTACCGGCTAACCCAACTGTAAACAGTAACTTTGCAACTTATCCTTCTCAAAAAATTGCTCTTCCTGTAGGTTCATACAATATGTATGTAGCCGGTAACGGAACAGCTAATGGAGTAAATGTTGGTACTCTAGAAACTGATTTACAAGAATCATTACCAGCTGGTACTATTAATCCTTGGCAAACTACTGCTGTGAATAATACCTTACCTATGGCAAGCCGCTCGGCAGTAGCTTCTAGTTTTCCTGTTACGATTAGCGCATCAAACAACTCAAGCAACCCTGTTGAGTTGAGAGCTTTAATCACTCGTTCGGTTGCAAAAATTACCCTAAAGAGTAGTAGTGCAAATGCCAATAAATATGCATTCGATTTGATGACAACAGGCAGTAGTCCTGTTAAAGTGGCTACAGTTACCATCAACGGTTATCGTATGCTTAATTTGCAGCAAACTGCCTTTACTTTCCGCCATATGGCTAAAGGTGCAGACTTTACTACACCCGGAACAGTACCTACATACGGCTATGGTGATGTAGCTAATGGATTAACTGCTGTTGATTATATTATGGATCCTAATACCTATCTTAAGACTGCCACTCCTTTAGCTGCAGGCTATACCAATTGGTATGTGAATACAAAATTCTCAGATGGCTTTAGTTTACCATCAAGTGATGCCATTACTATTCTAGGCTATTGCCAAGAAAACACAATGTACATATCTGCACAAAAGAAAGGATACGGTACAGCTGTTATGTTTAAAGCTGCAATTGTTCCCGAAACTACTATGATTGATCCTACTACCGATACTTATACTGCGGGTAACGACTTATTCTATTATAATGGCAAGTTCTATACTAGCTATGATAAAGTAAGAACTAAAGTGAATAGCGATTTTTCTGAAATTCAACCTTTACCAGCATGGGATAATACAATTGGAGCAACCAATAGTGTAGCTTACCAAAATATGGTTGATTATGGTGTTACAATGTTTAAAAACGGTAACTGTACATATACTTATTATATCAAGCATATGGACAATGCATTGCCTACTACAATGGGAGTAATGGAATATGGAGTAGTGCGTAACAATGTGTACAATGTAAATATTAAGGGTATAGCTAAATTGGGTAAAGGTGTAACAGCCGGTGGTGTAGATCCAACTGTTGACCCTGATAATCCTGCCGATCCTGCTCCATCTGATCCTAATGTTGATCCTAACGAAGATATTGAAACTGCAGTTTCTCTTATTGTAACACTTACTGTTAAACCATGGTATGTACGCAATAATGACACCATTCTAGGTAATTAATTCTTTGATTTATAAACAAT
>DKPL01000043.1:0-7248 GCA_002471185.1 Bacteroides sp. UBA7335 | reverse complement strand
TGCATTGATGTTTCATTAACTGATTTCTTTGGACTGAGTAGATTGATAAATCATCAATCTACTCACCAAGAAACGTTATCAGTCATAATCATTTATTAATTACTCAATAGCTATGAATCAGAATATGATTTTCTTACCTAAGAAGTGCTGGATGATACTGGTGCTAACATTTATGTTGGCCTCTTGTTCGTGGATAGAAGACAGTCGTGACCATTGCCCTTCAGGAGTAAAAGTGCAATTGTATGTAGATGCCAGTAACGAATTTGCCGGCCTTTCTGATACACAATCATTCTATAATGAAATAGAAGAGGTTACTTTATGGGTTTTTGATCAAGATAATAAATACATTGGTGTATATACCGAATCTGGTGAAGAGCTAAAAAAGACAGATTATATTATGACACTGCCTTTGAATTCGGGCAACTATCAATTTATAGCTTGGGTAAATGCTGATGCAGCACATTATGACTTCTCTAATCACTCAGTAGGAGACACTAGTCTATCTGATCACTCTTTGACTTTAAAACGCAGTGATAACCGTGAGCAAAACGATAAACTCAAACCACTTTGGCATGGGGCATTAAATGGAGTAAATGTCGTTTCATCTCAATATACATTGGCCCGCATTAAGATGATGAAAAAACATAATATCTTCACCACTGTGATACAAGATATGACCGGTCAAAACTTGAGTGGAGATAATTATAATTTCCGAATTGCATGCGATAATGGTATTATGGACGGAAGCAGTGCTTTACTTGCCGACAATCAAGTCTCTTACGGAGCTTATTTGGTTGCTACAGCCAATGTCGACAATGATAACCAGGCTGGAGAAACGCGTGATGGTACAACTTCTACTATATCAGTAGCACGTGCCGAACTCAATACTTTAAAATTAACCACAACCAATCCGGCTCGCTTTATTGTAACCAATAAAACCACGGGCAAAGATATGCTGAATATTAACCTGACTCAATACCTATTGTTGACTCGTGAAATGGCTCAAGGCAGTTCAGGCTCCACAATGACCGATCAGGAATATCTCGACAATCAACATAAGTATAACGTCGTATTTTTTATGGGTTCATCCGGTGGCTCAGATGGCTACCAGCTAATCATGCTTCAGATTAATGGATGGATCATCAGACTGAATAATACTGATTTATAATTTAATACCAATTTAACTATGCGGCTCAAAGAGTCTCTTAATAGATATAGTATTTATTGTATTTGCTTCGCGCTTTATGCTTTTGTGGCATACGGATGCACCGACCAAGATGATTTATCAGATGATAACTCTATCTCTGGCGAAATGGTAGATACACGAATCAACATACTATTTGATTTTGGCGAAGAAGCTGATCAAGCAAAAACTCGTTCGGACAACCCAAATGCCGGAACTGAGTCGGAAAGTCGTCTTCGTAGTCTTACTTTATTCCTGATTGACTTTGATTCATCCGGGAGTGAAGTACCATCATCTATTAAAGCTTATCGATATACTAATAAGTTGCCGATTTATCGCCCCGACGGTACTCGTCTAACTAATTATACCGCAATATTAAATGCCACACCGGGCAAAAAACGCCTTTTTGTTGCTGCCAATCTTAGCTTAACACAGCAAAATGATTTTTTAAGCAAATATGTCAATGACAAAACTAATGCTGTCTTTACAGGCACAGTCAATGACTTTTCCGATACCAATACTAATAACAATGGCTTTGCCATGTTTTCAAATAGCTACGTTGACTTTACCATTGTTGCTTCACAATCAACCTATCCTGCCTCTGCACCCGGATATCCATTTACGCTTTACCGAATGGTGAGCAAAGTGTTGGTGACAGCCGAAGGGTATCTGCAAACAGGTGGTACTTATATGAAGATAGGTAATGAAACTTATGGCGAAAATGGCTGGATACGTATGGCTGAAGTGCGATATTTACTCAATACCACCAATACAAAGGTTTATCCTTATCCTGTAATGAATAATTTGGGTAAAAGAATTGATCCTAACTATCAATTCAATACCAATCAATTAAATGACTTTTCGACCATCGCTACCGATAGTGATGTTGCTACAATGGGCAAAGTAGTAGCCCTTTATGATGCAAACAAAATGCCCGGTGGAGTTGGTACTACTTATACTGACGGAGTTTATTGTTTAGAAAATATAGTTAATGATCCTGGAGGAAATAATGATTTGACTCGTCGCAACTATACCACCTATTTGCGTATAGGAGCACGCTACACACCTAAGCATCTATTTGTTGTCGAAAATGGAGTTGTGGTTCGTAAAACCTACTCAGATGAGCTTAGTGCGCAAATAGCAATTTCGGCACAAAGTGATGTGGTAGGCAAGAGAAACATCTATACTCCTACTAATGATTCTAAATATTATTATACCTATCAAGCCATGATGCTATCATCATCTCTAGGTACATTCAAAAAATATGATGATGGTTGGCATTATTACAACACTTATGTGGGAGGTGTAAAAGATGCTACTACCGGAAGACTGCTTTTCGATAATGATGGATCAAGTCTTTTGCGAAACAACTATTATTTGCTCAATATAAATGCTCTTGATTTGCAAAATGGTCCGTTGGCGCAATGTACGCTTAGTGTGTTACCTTGGAATAAAGTAGATACCGATAAGTGGTTTTCTACCGTAAGTGCGGTTGCTACTGCATTCTTTCCTACTGCCAACTATACCAAAGCGGTAAATCCAATCGCTATTCCAGTATCTTATAATGTGATGAATACCACTCCAGCGGGAACCGATGATTATAATTTAACCTTCAAACTGACGGTTACAGGAAATCCAGGAATGGAGTGGAGAGCTGTGCTGAGCAATACTTTTGATTTCGATTTTTATTTAGACACTAGCAAAGAGTGTGTTAAATATGGTACTTTGCCTGCTAGTGGTGCCGATGCTAATGGGGTAGTCACTGCCTCATATAAGGTTGCCGTCTATGCCAAGTATCCGTATGATGGCACTTCGCGAACAACAAATCTAAGCTTTGTTGTAGACGGTTTGCGGCAAGTTGTCAATCCCGATAGTCCTGCCAATCCTAATGCTGCCATGCCGGGAACAACAGAATTTATAGCTATTAAGCAAAATTGAATATGAGAAAATTAATAATAAATACGATTAAATGTCTATTAAGTTTAGGTGTAGCCTCATTTCTAATGGTAAGCTGCAGTGATGATACTGCTGAGCTTTACCCGATAGAAAACCAAATCGAAATTTCATTTAATCTACCGGCTTCTGCCGATTTATCGCGAACAGATGTTCCCGGAGAAGATAATTTGGGCGAGAATACTCTTCAGCGAATCGATTTGTTGATTTATAACACAGCAGGCTCACTAATTCATTATCAAAAATATGTTTCGCTAAATGTAAACTCTTCTTATACTGCCACGCTCAATAGAGCTAAGAGTGATTTTACTCCTGGCGAAACGTATCAAGTATATGCTATCGCTAACTGTCCCGATACATTAAACCTACAAACCAAAGGGGCTACACTAAGTGCACTAAAACAGGTACGGTATGCTGATGTTTCTATCTATAAGGCAGGTACTTCTACCTCTCCTAAACTCTTTTTGATGGATGGAACAACGGCTTTAATCATTAATAACGGAACAACTGCGCCCTGTCAGATTGGTGTCGGACTAAAAAGAATGGCTGCTAAAATACGATTAAATATCAGTTGTACAGGTAGTTATGAATCATCATTTAATATTAGGTTACAAAAGATATTGAGTTATAATTTATATAATTATGCGATGAACTCTTATCTAACTCAAGATGCTCCTATTATAACAAAACCTACTTTGGCCAATGTAAA
This sequence comes from Bacteroides sp. UBA7335, assembly GCA_002471185.1. Classification (GTDB taxonomy): domain Bacteria; phylum Bacteroidota; class Bacteroidia; order Bacteroidales; family Bacteroidaceae; genus Bacteroides. Next base: position 3,403 of record DKPL01000043.1, on the reverse strand, counting down.
TACATCAGTCTCATTGCCCGACTTTCAAACCGGACTAAATAATGGGAAGACTATATTGGTTTATACTTTTGCAAATGATTGGACCGATGGCAGTAACTTAAATAATGCCACCTATGTTATCATTAATATGCCCTATATTTCGTTAGATAATGTTTCGGCAGGTCCTATCAATAATTATTTTAAAATACCGATAAACTTTAGTAGATTGCCACAAGCTTCCAATCCCGAACTAAATCAGTTAAAACGCAATTATTATTATGAGGTGAATGCTGTAGTCAATAAAATTGGCTCTCAGCAATTAGAAGCTCCTATTGAGTTAACAAATGTAGACTATACCATATCTCCTTGGACTATAAAAGATATTAATATAGGTGGAAGTGATGATCCCATCAAAACCGCAAGATATTTGCTGTTAAGTCAAAAAGAGGTTCGTTTAAATAATATTACTCAATATCAAGATATTAAATACAATGCATCGGGAAAGGTTATTATTGATAGTCTACGTATTTATTATCAAAATAATATGGGAAGTGAACAAGTTATTGTATCCAATAGTATTACAACAACTTCGCCATCTTTACTTGGCTTTACGGATAGTGTACTGGTAAGACTCCCGGGATATGTTGCTCCTGTTGATTTAAAGCAAGGTTATGTTCGCTTTATAAAAACGTCTTCTTCAAATGAAGTTACCACCGACGAAAGTGGATATCTTGATATTCTATCTTATCATTTAAGGTTGGCTGGCAAAAACTCCTTGTTGGTTAAGAAAATTTCTTTTGTGGTACGATTGAATGATGGACAAACTCCTGTGCTAAAACAAAAAGTTACTATATCGCAATTTCCAGCTGAATATGCAACCAATACTCAAGGATGGTTTTCATTTAAAACACCTATAAATAATACTAGCAATACTAGCACAAATTGGGGTACCTTTTGGCAAGTAAATTCCGATTTTGGAATGGGTAAAATAGGCTCAGTTATTAGTCAGACTTCTGGATATAATGGAATTATTTCAGATGTCTATTTTCAATCCAAGGTTGTAAAAGGATATAATGTTGCCACAGGAACATCGACACTTTATAATTATGGTAGTTGGTCTAATTCTGCACCTAACTATTATAAAAAATGGCTAAATGGAACTTCTAGCAACTTTACAAATTTGACAAATGCTCATATTTATCATGTCCGTATCTCTAAACAGCCATCTGGAAATGTTATTTTAGGTTATCCCCAACTTACAAGCGATTGGACAACTAGTAATACTGCTAATAATGCAAGTACCATATCTCCCTTTTTTATGATAGCATCGCAGTTAGGTGCAGTAACAACCTCTAGCGATCCTGCTGCAGCATTTAATCATTGCAAAAACTATGCTGAGGTAACGTATAAAAATAGCAAGTTTGGCGGAACCATTGACACAAATGGTAACTATTTAGTAAATGGAGTTTATGGTAGTTTAAACGACTGGGTAGTATATGGTGATTGGCGTTTACCGACAAAATCCGAACTTGAAATTATCGCACAATACCAAAATGCGAAAGGAGCTGTAGTACCTGTGTTGGGAGGAGGATATTATTGGGGGTTGACTAACACAAATAGTGCAGTAGCAATTCCTACAGGTAGTGGAGGGTCTTCTTCTAATGCATACATACGTTGTGTGCGTGATGTTAAACCGGGCGATCCTAATTTTGATAGAGAATATTGATTGTTTTTGAAGATAAAAATAAAACATAAGAAATGAGACATCAAATAAGTATATATTGTATCATTGCTTTGCTTTTGGCATTTATAAGTGGATGTACAGACTCTCCGTATATTGATTCAACATCATCGGTTGACTCAGATGGAAATATGACTTTAAGTTTTGAAGCACAATTGTGCGAAGAGCAGGAGGTTGTAACTCGCGCAGTCGACCCTGATGGTAAAGCTATTCAATCATTTTGGCTATTCTGCTTCGATGAGTTCGGAGGTTATATTGGTCGCTCAAAAGCTTCGGGATACGAAATAGATGGTGAAACTGTTACATCCGGCAAATTCTCGGCTTCTATTCCTGCTGCAACACGTATCATTCATTTTTTAGCAAATGTAAATCTACAAGGTTTTGATGATTATGAATACCTATCAGCTTCCGAGCGATATGTGATTTCTTCTTTCTTGGCTAATTCAGGGTTGTTGACCTATTGGGCTCGCAAAACTTACAATAGTGGTGGTGTTTCTACCGATGGAGTTTCGTTGGTGAAATTATATCGCAGTCAAGCTTCTGTGACGGTAGATTCGTCAACTACCGATTTTATCAAAAGTGGTTTTGTGGTGTGCAATACATGGTTGTCGGGAACTGTTGCTCCTTTTGATAAGACGGCTACCGATTTAACTCAAGTGTTCAACTGGACTCCATTGAATCCATTTGTTACTATACCTACCGGTTCTGTAAAGTCTCGTCAGCCCACTAAAGTTTCAACCAAAGAAGAACAGTTTATATTTGAACATGCCAATACAACGGCTGATCCTATTTTTGTTATTATACAAGGTACGTCAAAATCAATAGGAACTAGCAAGTATTATAAACTTCAATTGGTGGATATTAATAAAAGCTTTTATCCTATTTATAGAAATTACCGTTATGCTATTCATATCAAGGCCGATTTAGGACCAGGTTATTCTACCTTCAGTGCTGCATACAATGGCACCCCAGTAAATAACCAGTTTTATAATGTTGACCCAACACTGCCTGAGATAGCTTCTGATAAAGAGTCGTTGCTTTTGAAGACCGGATCGACTTCTGTTGTTATTACCGATCAATCTACACTTACTCCTGTCACTGTAAATGGAGCGACCTATTATAAATACGATATACCTTACTCTTTTACAAAACTAAATGGGAGTGGAGTATCGGTTGCTACAAAGCTTGACGATGTAAACTGGGAACTGAATGATAATATTGCTGCCGATGTTGATTTAGTAAATGATGTAACTACTAATCTTATTTCAATTAAACTAAAAAGTCTACCAACCGCTCAGTTGCAGCAAATTAAATTGCGTGTCAGAGGATCAATCCTTATTCGTATTGTCACTATTTATATAATCAATTCATTTAAGTTTGATCCTGTCTTTATATCGCCTAAACTATCCAAGAGTGTTGGCGTAGGTAATATTGTAACTTATACATTTAATATACCAGAAAATTACCCAACCTCATTATTCCCACTGGATTGTAAGATAATGACTAAATATCTAAATCCTATCGAGTCTCTTCCGGTGATTTATGAAAATAGTAGTTCGGGGACAGGATATAAATTTGTGAAACAGATTACTGCTCCGGGGGTAGTAACTATGCAGTTTAAAAATGTAGTAGGCAATCAATCAAGTGGTACCATACAAATAGAAGCAAACAACTTTACTACGG
>DKPL01000091.1:16265-16639 GCA_002471185.1 Bacteroides sp. UBA7335 | reverse complement strand
AATACTATTTTTTCCTTCAGAGTAGATACTGCCACAGGTCGTTGTTCTATTATGGAATAGTCCAGTAAAGCATCCAACTTTGGAAGCACCTCCCATAAGTTGCCATTAAACGATTTCTCATTTTCAATATCAGAAGCCTTATCTTCTCCCGCAAAACGAACAAACTGCACATAATTGCCAGGAAAGAAATACTTCGGATTCTTTCCAAAAAGAATAATACACGCATAAGTAGGACAATCTAAGCGAAGATCGAATAGGCGAAGAGACGCCATTTGTTCTTTCAATTCTCTTTTATCTTGCCCTAGAACGTCTTCATCAATAGCCTTAGGCAAATATTCATTTACTATTATTTTCGTATTAATATCGTCTAATGT
>DKPL01000091.1:9615-15967 GCA_002471185.1 Bacteroides sp. UBA7335 | reverse complement strand
ATATTTCCATCCGAACGAATTGCTGAAATATTCTTCATCAACTCATCCGTAACTTTTAATCCCGAAAGAGATCCGTCATCGTTAGCACCTATGATCAAATAACCACTCTTTCCACTTGCCGGCATATCATTAGAAAAAGCACAAATTGCTTGACTAAATTTGTCCGTATTTGTAGAAGAGATCGTTTTCTCAACTCTATAGGTTTCATCACTCTTTAATAATGCTAGAACATCTTCCTTTTGTATCATATCGGTACCTCCACAATCGTAATCGTTACTTATTTACCAACTACAAATATATCGAATTGCATACGCAATGCGTATACAATTCGTTCGAAAAGCAGTACGAACAATTAGTTAACAGTATTGCAACACAACTGTCTAAACTAATTTTCTTCTCCACTTACTTGTTTTTGTGCATAGCATTGACTCGACAAACTAAGAATCAAAACAAAAGCAATATTTAATTTCTTCATTTACACCTTAACATAGGCAAATTAGCTCATCTCTTCCAAGACTTTGCTTCCGGTAATTGGTCGAACAACACTCTTAACGTAGAAATCAAAGAATATTGGCGCAACATCTCATACCAAACCGTAATATTTCTTGAACGCAAAACACGGTTCTTTATTTGATTTATAGCGTAACTTATATTTTGATCTACATGCTTTGTTGTGTCAATCACTCCCGGGAAAAAAATATCTTCTAATTCTTGATTAGTTGTCGCATTCTTAATTTGAATACAACGCTTAAGGTCTCGAACAAAATCACCATAAGCATCAGACCTATACTGTTGAAGTCCGTTGCGATCGTTTAATTGAAGAATTTGCAATGTGTAACTAGCTTTTGCATCTCGTCTTGGATCTGATCCAGATCTTATATTGGGAATAAACACACCCGTTTTAAGATTCAGAAAGAGATAATCCATTGGATCTTCTGTTCGAGGATCAATAAATACAGACTCCTGAACCGGAGGAGCGTTCGAAACTACTTGTTTATTTTTATATTCAATTATCGAAGAAGATGTAGCATTGCTAAATACTGCAAACTTATCTAGTTTATATCCGGTGTTACATTGCTTACAGGCCAACAAATAATTATCGGATTTGAAGCAACGTTCAGGATACAGTTTTTTAGGAAAGATGTGCTCTATGTCAGAAGCTTCATTATTTTCACAATAATTGCAAATTTCAACACCTACACATGCACTCTTTAACCATGGTTTTACATGACGAAACTTCTGTGCCGACGATTTCTGGTTCCACAATTGACTTGCTTTTGTTTGTTGACTAGTAAATGTCGTCTCGGCATCAATTTCGCTTTGCTTTTGAACTAAATATTGTTTCGCATCAGTATGCAAGAATGTATCGTTGAGCTCAATCTTGATCATATAAATTAAGTTTTCGAAGTTCTGCTAACCTAATTTCCTCCACATTTGTTAGCGTACCAAACAATTCTTTTGCATCAAGTAAGGATAGCTCTTTTAGCAACACCTTCGCTTCTTCAGATCGAAAAACATCTGTCCCAAACTTATCAGTTGCATAAGCATCGGCAATCGATCCATAAATCATTCGGTTATAGTCTTCTCCTTCTAATTTACGAACAGGCTCATATGATCCGGGAGCAGGTAAATACCAAATTGATCCTTTTACTGCTGATCTACATATTATAGGACTATGTGTAGTTACAATAAACTGAATATTCGGAAACATGCGAGTAAACCAGCGCCCTATCTCTTTTTGCCAAGAAGGATGTAAGTGAGCATCAATCTCATCAATCATTACAACCCCGGGCAGATTAATCTGCACGCGCTCATCTGTAACATCGTTAAAAACAAGATCCGAACCATATACACGAATAAATTGACGTATCAATTCGAAGGTTAAACTTAAAATAGAACGGAATCCATCTGATAATTGATTGATATCGACCTCAACTCCATTTCCATCTTCAAATGTTACACCATCGCTATTTATATCTTTTAGTACTGTATTAAATGGCAGAAGACCTGAATTCTTAAAAAACAATCTGAATTTTTCCAATTGTTGCTTAGCTTCTTCATCTCCTTTCAAAGATTTATAATCAAGAGACTGCAACCATTCAATAGGCTCCGAGAGTGCAACATCCTCACCAAACACCGACAGATGCGCTGCTGCTCTAGGCTCCGAGTAAAAAACTTTACTCCACTCCTTTTCGCCTCCCGAGAAACGACGAAATGGACCATATGCTACCGAAAACCAACCTCGAGCATTACTCCAAACATTCTTTTTAGCCGTTTTGTCATTTTTTGAATTAATCGATGAATCTTGCTTTAAGATTACATCTGCATTGAAAGGTTTATTTTGCGGTCTTTGATTACCTTTATGTCCGTCTTCTGTTGATCTAACTATAGATAAAGATATAGAACCTTTGTCTTCTCCTTTTCGAACCCAATCATTCCAGTTCTGACGTAGAGCTTTTGCATCATACGGACCAACTATGCCCAACGCAATCGATCTCAATATCGTACTTTTACCCGAACTATTAGCTCCTATTAAAACGTGCCACCCCGCTTCATGACCTTCACCGAAAGTCATTTGAAACGATTGAATAGAACGTATATTATTGATTTCTACTTTTCTTATGTACATAGTTGATTTTCCTAATTAACAATTAATTGTTTTACGATCCCACTTCTGCGAGTCACAAATGCTTTAATGCTCTTTGTAAACGTTCAATGCAAAGATATTAAATCTATTAAAGCTCACATTCCAATAAAGACATATTTTCCATCCCTATAAACTCAGTACGCACTCCATGAAGTCATCAAAAGAAGAATTCGAGTTACGTAATCGGTCTTTATCTATAGCATAACCCTTTTGTGAGTACGCTATAAGTATTCCTCCTGCCCATTTTCTAAAAAGAATACCTACGCGCGATTCTATACGATAGCCCAAAGCTAGAATAACCTCAAAGCTATATAGTTCGACTTCTACACCATTGTCAGCTATCTCGTATTTCCTAACTGTTGTTTCTTCATCAAGCTCTCCTGCTTCAAACAGAATATTTATATACGATTCAATAAGCTCAACTTCCACCTCAAACAATTCGGCAAGAGACTTCGATGTAAGCCATGTTTCATTATCTTTTAATAGTCTTTCCATAACTCGATTTAGTGTTTAGTAAAACATTAACCTCAAAGATTGAACTCTATATAAAACAAATAGGTTGTGCATAAGTATATTCTACATATACGCACAACCTATTCAATATAAGCTCTTAACTATGCAATTCCATCAACGGCTTTTACATTATTTATTTTGCCCTTTAGCGTATCAAAGTTATCAGCATATTCCATTTTAATTCCGGTTTTAATCGCTTTAAAATGCTTCATACCACACTCTATTTTCTTACGCTCTGTATCTTTAATTGCATCTTCAAACAAGCCACCTTTGGTTTCGACAACAAAATATAGTTTTTGTTCTTTGTCATCTTCCCATACAATCACCCAATCGGGATTATATCCACCAAGCGGTGTATCAATCTTAAACCACGATGGAAGCTTTGCATATAATTTAATATTGTCGGAACTTTCAAAACGGTTTGCCATATCACGCTCTGTGACCGAATCATATATTACATAATCGTATGGTGATTTTGTACTTTCCAGCAGATTACTATTTAGATACCCCTGCAACTCCGCGTTATCAAACAGAGACTGACACCAAACCTCATTATCAATCTTATGATATTCTACGCCATCAACCAATAACAAACGCATTTGAATACGTATGACATCAATTGCAGACTCAATAAATGCTTGTGGATTTTTCTTAAAAGCATCGAGTCTCTTACTTCTTATCAATATTTGAACGATTGATTGTCTGGTAAGTCCGGTTTCATTTTGAAGATACGTAACAATATCCGGCAATTCAGATACCGTTTCATCAACTACTCTTTCCGATTCTTTAGTCGCATTTTTATCATCACTCTCCAAAACACCGCCATCAGTTATCGCAAGTTTAACTTTTCGAGTTACAAACCGACCTTTACCAACAACTACTTCTTCATACAATCTTTTAGCACAAGCATCTATAAGCTTATCCGAGTCAAGATCAACCGAATAAGTTGTTTTATATTTTATCTTGTCCCACAATACTTTGAAGTTTTCATCCAAAAGAATTTCTTTTTTGAAAGTAACACGGCGCACGTCGTCACGATTCTTTATATTCATGAAATTACCTGCCACACGTTTCAGCACCTTTACAATAGGCGCCTTTATATAATCAAACTCCTCCGGCAGATCGAGTCTGTTATCTTTCAAGTCCAACTTCAGTTTATCCTGAACCTTTGCCGCAACCTCTTTCGTTTTTTTATTGATAACCTCTTCTTTTACATACCCTTTCTCAACAAAGAAATCATATAATTTTTTCGATTCGGCTTCATCCAGAAATATCGGCTTATCATTTTCTTCATTCACTACGATGCGGGCAAATGAGTGCGCATAAAGAAGCCCAAATTTCACTCCGGTTTCCTCTTCAATTTCCTGTTGCAGCGATTTAGCAAACTCTTCATAGCTTTCATTTGCCATCACAGTAAGTGTATTTACCTCAAACCCCTTTACACGTTCACCCTGTTGATTAACACATAAACGAAGACCACGACCAATCTCTTGTCGCTTTTTTACTTCTTTTGAAGAATCATTTAGCGTGCAAATCTGAAACACATTGGGATTATCCCAACCCTCACGCAGGGCAGAGTGCGAAAATATAAAGCGCAGCGGAGTGTCGAAGCTAAGAAGCCGCTCCTTGTCTTTCATAATCAGATTAAAAGCATCATCATCTTTTGCCGTATTACCCGAAGTATCTACAAAGCATTCAAACTTATCTTTCTTATTTGAGGCTTTACTAACCTTATCTACCGAAAAGTATCCGTTATGCACATCCGATACCGCAACATCTCGATCTCTAAGATCATTAAACAAAGTACGATACTTAGCTTTATGGATTAGCTTGACATACTCTTCCTCAAACATTTGCGCATACTTACCATTTTGGCGATTCCCCTCGCTATCATATACACGATAATTAGACACCTTATCCAAAAAGAAAAGACTCAACACCTTAATTCCTTGAGGATTTAGGATCAACTCTTTGTCTAAGTGAGACTCGATGGTCATGCGTATCTGTTCTCGCTTGAGCATATCTTCGGCCATACTTCCAGCCGCAACACCTTGCTTTATCACCTTATCGTTACTTGTAAACGACATATACCATAAATCACCATCGCACCAGATATCTTCCACGATATACCCTTCATACTGATCTCGCCTAGTAATATCAAACAAGTCATCGCCCTGCTTTACAAAAACCTTTTTTCGGGTCACCTTTCCGGCCTTCTGCACATCCAATTCTAGCTGCGCCTTTATTCCGGCTTTATTATCCACCTTGATAAGATGAATATATGCATCGTTATTAAAACCCTCAATTGCCGCGGTCGCAACTTCTATCTGCTTCACAAGCTTGAGCTCATATGCATCGATAGAATCCAACTTATACATCATATTGTAGGGAGTGCGATGGGTAGCCGAATATCTCAAGCAACACAATGGATTCAGCGAGGCAATAGCCTCTTTCGACTTCGGTGTATTATCCACGCTCTGCGGTTCATCAATAATAACAATGGGCTTTGTAGCCTTAATAAGATCTATCGGTTTGTAGCCCAACTTATCGTTGTAACGATGTATAAGGTTCGACTTATTATTTTCATCGTCATTTTCAAAACTCTTACGAAAGGCATCGATATTTATCACCATGATCTGAATAGCATCACTGGTTGCAAACGAACGCACTTGTTCCGGTTTAGACGAATCGTATACATATTCATCATAAACCACATTTTCAAACTCCGCTTTGAAATGCTCCTTAGTTATCTCAAGCGACTTTTTAGCCCCCTCTTTGATGGCAATAGAAGGTACAACGATCACAAACTTCGTAAAGTTGTATCTTCTATTCAGTTCAAAGATCGTTTTCAAATAGACATACGTTTTACCCGTTCCCGTTTCCATCTCAACAGAAAAGTTCATACCATCTTTCTTGAAACTTGCCGCGGTAGATTGCGCTACGCCATTGCGTAGCTGTATTTTGCGAATATTGTCAAGCATGTCCTCTTCAATAATTTTGATAGAGTTGCCAATACCTATATTATTGTACAAGTCCCCTTGTGTACCTTTGGCAGTTCTAATGGAAAAGTTGCTTTGAAAAATCTCTTCTCCCTCAAAAATGTCGCAGATACTATTTACCGCATCGTCTTGATATTCGAGATGACTCTCGAACTTTATAGTCATATTTCCTGCTCATCCGAATCAGACTCAG
>DKPL01000091.1:9271-9452 GCA_002471185.1 Bacteroides sp. UBA7335 | reverse complement strand
AACTTTATAGTCATATTTCCTGCCATATGCATCTAATTCTTAATTACAAAGATGTTCGTCTAAACAAAGACAACTACACAAACCTCAGACACCACAAAATCAACAACATACCATCAGTATAATTAAAGATTCGTCTAAACTTCGTCTAGATCTCGTCTAAATTCTGTCTAACTCTTCTTTA
>DKPL01000091.1:8438-8971 GCA_002471185.1 Bacteroides sp. UBA7335 | reverse complement strand
GGGGCTTACTGTTTTCCATAACTTGGCAATTCCTTCAGCTACTTCGGTAGTTATATTATCGGCAAGACAAACAATTAAAGAACCTGCACCCATCTCATAAACAGTTTTACCTGCTATGGTATAGCTATTTATTTTTGTCGACAATTCAATACCATACTTAATCAGTATCTCATATAGCAAATCGCGCTCTGTTCTATCGTCTTTAATATTAAACAGCGAGCTGGTAAGTGCTTGTTCTAAGTTTTCCGGAGAACCATCCCATGAAATGATATTAGAACTATCCAGTTTGAAAACTTTGAACCCTACATCTAGCTTTGGACTCTCTTCGGCAAACAATCCATCATTTTTTGCTTTTTGCTCATCTAATATCTTCTTTCCTGCTCGACGAATTCGCTCTTTCGCTAATTCTGTTAACAGATGAGGTTTACTAATATCATTTAAAAATTGCACTCCATTTTGAATTATTTTTTTTGTATCTGAATCGGTAGCTATTTTGAGATTTTCATCTAAATTCTCAGGTAATTGAACTAATA
>DKPL01000091.1:0-8142 GCA_002471185.1 Bacteroides sp. UBA7335 | reverse complement strand
ATATCTCCTGTTTGACAAACAAAATTGATTATATATTTTAATAAAGAGGTTGGTTTTGGATATGAGAATACGTCTATATTACCCATTAGCCTATTTAAAGAAGAACTTGCATTCTCATTTGTCCCTACATTACAAGATGGTTTATCAATCAATGGAGTCGTATATTTATCTTTAATAAAGTTTGTAGGCCGCTTATATCCCTCTTCATTACGTATAAACCTGATTGATAGCAGATCAGACTTTATAATAAAAGTCGTTCCATTTGAAATTTCATTATCTAAAAATTCTTGTGTCCATTTAAACTCCCCTTCCAAATGAAAATCAGAAGTCGCAAATCCGTTTATAATTGTAATATTATCTAAAAGAGTAACTCTGTCTTTACAATAAGATCGGTATTCCCCATTAGGAAACTTTAATGGGTTGAAGTAAACCGATTCTTTAGGAAATTTAAGTTTGCGTGTAGAATTCCCTGTATTAAGTAAAGGCTGATCACCTCCATCTAAGACTTCTCCATTATATTTTAAATTCGATCGACTTCTTTCGTAACATAAAATATATTCATTTGTCTTTCTAGATTTCGTAGACAGTGCTGGAGGTGTTGAAGTTTTTGTCCAAGAAAAAATTTCGACAAAGTTTTCCTCTCCAAAAATTTCATTACATATTGATCTTAAATTTGATAATTCCTCAACACCAATCGATATAAAGATAACACCATCCTCAGTAAGCAAATTACGAGCCAACTTCAAACGAGGATACATCATGTTTAACCAATTGGAGTGATAGCGACCATCACTATCGCTTAGCGCTTTGGTCGACATTTTACGGTCTTCACCTATAAGTTCAAGATAATTAGACATGTTATCTTTGTAGTTATCTTTATAGACAAAGTCTTTACCCGTATTGTATGGTGGATCTATATAAATCATCTTCACCTTTTTGTGATAACTCTTTTGCAAAAGTTTTAGAACTTCTAGGTTATCTCCTTCAATATATAGATTCTCTGTTGTGTCCCAATCTACACTATCTTCCACACAAGGGCGAAGGGTTCCGGTACTACGTTTTTGTGCCTCACGACGAGCTTCGGCCTTGCCTGCCCAGTTAAGACAAAAACGTTCTTCGGCGGTATCTCCATACTCACCCAACAAATCATGTAATGCTTCGAAATCAACTCTTCCCTCTTTTATTACTTCTGGGAAAATCTGTTTTAGTTGTTCAATGTTTTCTTTTATAAGGTCCGCACTACGGCTTTCTGCTTGCGGCATATTAATTTTTTCCATATATATTATTTTCGCTAATAATCATTTTCAATTCTTTCAAAAGACGTAATCTTACTAACCAATAGTAATCTATCATCATATGATACTCCTTCTGTACCAAATAATGTTTTACTTTGAAGGATATGTTTAATTAGTGAAGCAACCATATTTTCTTTTTTTACAATAATGAATGATATAACTTTATTAATATCATTAGCTGGTAACTTGATGTATCCATTTTCAGCTTTATTCACCATCTCTAAGAATTCAATTTTGCGACTATTAAACTCCTCAGATGAAACTTCTTCTACCCAAGAAAGTTTTTTTTCATTGTAGCTATTGTAACTTGGAACCATTCTCCATTCATTCTCTTCATAATAATTTGAATCCTTAACTTCTGATTTATTTCTATATTCTTTGAGATAAGCCAATTGATCTTTATATAAAAACTTTGCTATAATATATGACTCCAATTTATAATGAATATCCTCACCAAAAACACCTAGGCCTTTCGTTTCTATTTGTTCGAATAACTCCTCGTACGGTATCTTACAATTAGCTATAGCTTTTTCAAATTCATCTTTTGCTGATTCCTCTAGTGATTGTATTATTAAACTGCGATACTTACTTTGATGTAAATAAAGCTTGATTGAAGTGACATAATGCACAGGATTTAAATTATGAAAGCGATATATTAACTCTTCTTTGTTGAACCCAATTGCATAATTACCATATTTTAATCGATGCTTAGGTGATCTCATTATTGGTATATCACAAAAACAAATCATGGGCAAAGCCATACCTTTGTTTCCATCAATGGACTCAAAGCAAAATGAATATCGCAATCCTGTTGAAATAATTTTCTTAAGTGTATCCTTCTTTGATGTAAAATGAAAAAGAGAGGATGAATTTATTGTAACCATATTATTTCATTTTAGATTTTATTTCTATTTCAGTTACCTGCAACTCCTTCAGCTTCAAGTTTAACTTCATCTGATTATTAAACTGTGTTTCTTTTTTCAGATCTTGCATCAACTTTTTCTGTTCGTCTCGGTTTGCTTTGAGTTGCTCAAAGAGGCGTCTGTATTCGTCAATACTTAGAGTAGTATTGCCAACAAATACCCCCGCTTCATCAGACACTTTGAGCATCAGTAGTTTCTCGCTCAATCTATCAAATAAATCCTTGATGGTTTCGCACTTTAATTTGGTAATATCAAGTGTTTCTAACCACTCAATGGCAATAGCATCGCTCAAATCTGTTGTAAAGATACGTGTTTGTTGCATATCCTCTATTACCCGTTTTGTACGATCTGCCTGATTGATTCGTTTTGTACACCAATTTATACTAAAAAAACGATTGTCTACATGAATAATAAGAATCATAGGCACCGGAAAGTTCTTTTGTATCATATGGGCTACCACCTCCGCTTTTGCCACATTTGCAATAGCAACTTCCGCTACAACCAATTGGTCATATTGATATTCATTGTCTACATAATCTGCTAACCCGATTGTTCGGGTCTGAAACAGACCTTTCATCGTAATACTTCCTACATCCTCTCGCAAGACTCTTTTTTCTATTGCAGACAAGTCTCCCTTATCCAGAAAAAGAGTCTTACTGATGGGCGTATTTATTTGCGCCTGACCGGGTATATTTAAATATTGAATCATCACTTCTTAATTACTACAAATGCTACAATATCAAAATCACTTTGCGTGTTTACACCTTCTGAGTCGAGTGAGATCAGTTCGCTTGAAAAGAAAGATGCCGCGCCAACCTCTTTGCTCTTGCCAATCACGCTTTCAATGGCTAGTTGCAATTGATCGGAATATCTCTTCATCCGGCTATAATTCTTAGTTTCCTTTTTCAATTCGGCAGTCAGATCCGTTAAAACTTCTGTTTTACCTTGACACAACTTTTTAAGATAATCCAAACACCTCTTACCTTGCATATAGCCAAGCAAGGTCTCTCCATTCTCTCCGATATAAACCAAATAATAAGGAGCTAGCAGACTTTTTCCTTTCTGTTCTGCTACACTTTTAATACAAAACACGGTACCCGGCAAAATCTCTTCGCTTTCGGTACGCACTACCGTATGAATTCCCTTTGGTATCGATTGCAACTCATGTAAATGCTTACTCTCATACTCGAGAATATCCATTCTAAAGTCGTTCATATTGGTATCGGTAATGGTAACACCTCCTTGTATATCTTCGAGGTCGAGTACTGTATTTTGAATTTGCTCCAATTGTTTACGACGATATTCCATATCAGTCATTTCATCATTGGCATTCATTTCTATCAGATTCTCCTCTCCCGTAGCCGATATATCAAGCAACACCATCTTACCTTTCACACGATTCTCTAAGTTGATATACTCATTAAGCTCCATATTGGGCCAGAAATTGACAAGCTGAATTTGTTTGTTTACAGAACCTAATCTGTCTATACGCCCAAAGCGTTGTATAATACGAACAGGATTCCAATGAATATCATAATTAACCAGATAGTCACAATCTTGCAGGTTCTGCCCTTCAGAGATACAATCAGTTGCTATCAACAGATCTATCTCATCGGTTACATCAGGGTATATTTTACTTCGTTCTTTGGAGCGAGGTGAAAAATGGGTAAGTATCTCATTCATATCCTTACTACCGCATTGTGGAAAGTTTGTTTTATTTGTTCCACTACCCTTGATGAGTGCAGAGCGAAGTTGGTAAGTTGACAATGCCCACCCCGACAGTTCTTTATAAAGATAGGTTGCGGTATCCGCAAACGCGGTAAAAATAATTACTTTCTTGTTATTAGCGTTGATCGGATTATTTATCTTGTTGGATATAATTTGTTTTAAACGCTCCAACTTTTCATCTCTTATGGATGAAACGGTCTGTGCGTTTTCTAAAAGTCTTGTAAGAGTATCTCTGTCATATTCTAAGTCTTGCTTCCACTCTACTAGCTTTATATCTTGCAACAATACTTTTACTTTATTGCCAATCAGCGCGTCGCTATCCTCATCTTCAATGTCAATATCTTCTATTGTAACGCCTTCGCTTGCATATTTGTCTATATGTTCTATTTTGTAGAGCATTTCATTTACTTGATCTAGCAATGCCTTTATACTCAAATAGAATGAGTGAATCGAACTTTCCATTCGCTTCAAATAGTTTACTCGCATCAAGTGAATTAAGCTCTCTTCACGGTCTGCCTGTGTAAAAACACTTCCCGAACTCAACACATAGTCATACTTATCGGCATACACCGGTTTCATCTCATCTTTGAGATAAGAGATCGGTTTAAAGTTTGCCAAATTCATCTTTCTAATGGCATTGTTTATCTCTCGCAAAGAGGGAAACAAACGTTGGCTGTCAATATCTGTTTTCTCGTTGATGGGTTTTAGTCGCATCGGAAATTCACCAACATCGGAGGCGTTATAATATTTCACAATATGCTTACGAGAACGAGCAATCGTGAGCATATCTAACAACTTAAAATATCGATTATCCAATTTATCAAACAGTACATTGATATCTCTATCTGCACTTTTAGCCCAATCCGTAAATTGTTTTTGAGCTAGCTTCATTACATTTGTTATGTTGTCGATACCTTCTTCTTCGTATGCTAAATCATTCCCCTCAGTAATAAACGAGATTTGATTTTTCAAATCATTCATTTTATTATTAACAGGTGTAGCAGAAAGCATTAACAACTTCGTTTTTACACCTTTCTTGATAATCTCATTCATAAGGCGGGCATAACGTGTCATCTCACCTTTTGCCGGATTATTATTCCTAAAGTTATGCGATTCATCAATCACCACAAGATCATAGCAAGACCATATAAAAGTGGCTAAATCAACATCTCCCGATTTACCTCTTTTGCGTGTTAGGTCTGTATGGTTTAATACTTTGTAGTTAAATCGATCACTCAGAAATATATTTCGTTTGTCTGCTTGCGTATATACAACCCAGTTATCTCTTAGCTTTTTAGGACATAATACCAAAACTCGGTCTCCTCGCAATTCGTAATATTTAATAACCGCAAGAGCCTCAAATGTTTTCCCAAGTCCTACGCTATCGGCAATAATACAACCTCCAAATTTTTCTATCTTCTCTATCGCCCCAATAACTCCGTCTTTTTGAAACTTGTATAGTTTATTCCAGATCTCTTTTTCTTTAAATCCGGTTTTTGTTTTGATTATTTTATCCTCGGCAAAATCTACAATTGAATAATGAAATAAATGATGCAAGATAAAGTAATAAACTTCGTCAGGAGTGTAATCTTTAAATCCTTTTTGCAACTCTTGAATGATATTCATCGTAACATCAACAGCCAGACTTTTATGATCCCATACCTGATTGTACAAAACTCGAAGCTGATCTATTGCTTCAGGTTCTTCTTGAACAATATGGTATTGATTATTTGCCGATGTGCAGAACCCAATGTTAGAAGCCGATAAATCGGCAACACCACTATTCACCACGCAATCTGCATCAGAAAGATTCTTTATAAAGAGTAATTTAAAACCAAATGCACCAGGCACAACAAGCTGCTTTATACATCCTACTTTCGCAATGATTTTACAGCATTCTTCTGACACTTGTCTTAGCAGCAACTGTCTTTTAAGCCCTTTCTCGTCATCGACACCCCATAGATTTGATTTTGTTGTTATGGATAAACCTTCCGGAATCTTAGTTTCGAGATTAGATAAGATCAGAATGTTAAGTCCTTTTATCGTCGAAAGTTTCTCTCGCAAAGCATAGAGTGCATAAACCGTAAAGAACCCGGTGCTAAGTGCCACCATTGCATTAGGTTCAATTATACTATTTATCTCGTTGCATAATGTTCTTCCCTGTTTATTATCTATAATCTTCATCCTGAATAAACTCTAATTTGTTTTATCTTTTAAGCTAGCAACTTCAATCATTACAAATACGTATTGAAAGTCTTTTACAAAAATATGGTTTCTTTTTTATACATGAATAAGACTAAGGATATAAAATCAAACCTTTACAACTACGCCTTCATACTGCCTACTTATTATGATTAGCAGCCTTGCGAAATATGATTACGTATAAAAAGGACGGATTTACACTAAGCCAAGTTTTTGGGGAATTTATGGTTATCTAATCAGGAGGGATATTTCGGTTTTGGAGAGGAGTTTTTGTTCTAGATTGGGAAATTGTGTGGATTTTGAGGGTTCAGAAAATGGGGTTTTCGGGATGGGGATGATTGACTAAAAGGCTACGGATGGGTAGTTTATGCCTATATTTCACCCATCTACAGGAAAAAGCTTGCTTGGTTTGGGCAAAAAGGTTACTTGGTTCTTGAAAAAAGCTTGTTTGGTTGTCGAAAAAAGGTCTTTTGGTTTTTGGAAAGAGCTAATTTGGTTTTCGAGGAGTGTATTTTCAGTCACCACGAATAGTGTTTTACGTTATAGTGAAGAGTGTTTGCATTCATAACGAAGAGTGCGCACGGTATTCACTATAACGTAAAACAGTCTTCACTGAAAACTTTTATCATTCTCGTGAAAACTATTTGCCGTTGTTGCGACGAGACTGCGACGACTGCACCTCCACTCACCTATCCTGCCGCCTGTGCCATTGTGAGGGAGTTGTGCGTTTACAAAGTGTTGCTGCTTCGGCGAAGGGGCTTTCTTTTTGAAGGCCCGGAAAATTGTCTTCGGTAAGCAATTTCGATGCATGTAAAACCCTTCTGCGTTTTAGGAGACAATGTGCTAGATTTGTTTGTGTCGGTAAATGATACAAAGGAGAAGAAAACGAGGTGTATTTGCCGCAAAAGTGACCTTTTTATGGTAAGCGCGCAGAATGTGTGGTACAGGGGCTGGAGTTTTGCTCCATAGGATAAAATACAATAAGCTCCACTATAAAAAGGATGCACCACAAGAAGGGGAGATAAAAGAAAGCAGCATCTTTATCCCCTTTCGAGGAAAAGATGCTGCTTCGTATATAAAATAACCTGAAAAAAAAGCAATTAGTCGATCATCTCAAAACCTGTGTAAGGTACAAGTGCCGCAGGGATGCGGATACCTTCCGGTGTTTGGTGATTTTCAAGCAAAGCTGCTACGATACGTGGCAATGCCAAGGCGCTACCGTTAAGTGTATGTACAAGCTGTGTTTTCTTGTCGGCCGAGCGGTAACGACATTTCAAACGGTTTGCTTGGTAGCTTTCGAAGTTTGATACCGAGCTCACTTCCAACCAACGTTCTTGTGCAGCTGAGTATACTTCGAAGTCGAATGTAAGTGCTGATGTGAAGCTCATATCACCACCGCAAAGACGTAGGATTCTCCATGGCAATTCTAGTTTGTCAACTAGTGATTGTACATAGTCTACCATCTCTTTCAACGACTCGTATGAGTGCTCCGGTGTGTCGATGCGTACGATTTCTACTTTATCGAATTGGTGTAGGCGGTTTAGTCCGCGTACGTCCTTACCGTATGATCCGGCTTCGCGACGGAAACAAGCTGAATAAGCTGTGTTTTTGATCGGAAGATCGCTTTCGTTTACGATTACGTCACGATAGATGTTTGTAACCGGAACTTCTGCTGTTGGGATCAAATACAAATCGTCGGCAGTACAGTGATACATCTGACCTTCTTTGTCCGGCAACTGACCTGTTCCGTAACCCGAATCAGCGTTTACAACATAAGGAGGTTGGATTTCAAGGTAACCTGCATCACGAGCGTTGTCAAGGAAGAAGTTGATCAAAGCGCGTTGCAAACGTGCTCCTTTACCTTTGTAAACAGGGAAACCTGCTCCGGTAATCTTCACTCCTAGTTCGAAGTCGATAAGATCATATTTTTTCGCTAGTTCCCAGTGAGGAAGTGCATCTGCATGAAGTGCCGGGATTTCACCGCCGGTTTTCTC
>DKPL01000016.1:6055-10143 GCA_002471185.1 Bacteroides sp. UBA7335 | reverse complement strand
TTTTTTTTTTTTTTTTTTTTTTTAATAAAAATTTTTTTTTTTTTTTTTTTTTTTTTTTTTTTAATTTTTTATTTTGCTCATTACTAAAATCTTTTATGAAATTAAAGGACTTCAGGCGCAAGTGAAACAACTTTCATGTTAGTAGCACGTAGTTCACGAGCTACAGGACCGAAAATACGACTTCCTCTAATCTCACCTGCATTATTCAATAATACACAAGCATTATCATCAAAACGTATATAAGAACCATCTTGACGACGGATTTCTTTTTTAGTACGTACGATCAAAGCTTTAGACACTGCACCTTTTTTAACATCACCTGAAGGGATAACACTCTTAATTGAAACTACGATTACATCTCCTACTGAGGCATAACGACGTCTAGTTCCTCCCAATACGCGGATACACAAAGCTTCTTTTGCACCGCTGTTATCACATACTGTAAGTCTGGATTCTACTTGTATCATAATTACTTAGCTCTTTCAATTATCTCAACCAATCTCCATCTCTTAGTCTTGCTCAAAGGACGAGTTTCCATTATGCGTACTGTATCACCTACATTACATTCATTTTTTTCATCATGAGCATGGTATTTTTTCGTTTTGCTAACGAACTTACCATAAATGGGGTGTTTTTCTTTAAACTTAGCTGCTACAGTAATGGTTTTATCCATTTTTGTGCTTAACACTACCCCAGTTCTTTCTTTTCTTAAATTTCTTGCTTCCATCAAGCTCGATTATTTATTATTAAGTTCTCTTTGGCGCAACTCTGTTTTCATACGCGCGATAGTCCTACGTAATTGTTTAATTTGCGCAGGATTTTCTAAAGGAGAAATAGAATGATTTATAACCATTTGGTTATAGTTCACTACTTCAGCTTCGATTCTTTCTGCTAAGTCAGCAGTAGACATTTCTTTAATTTCTGCAGTTTTCATAAACATTACGCATTTTGATTTTGAATATCATAATCACGTCTTACTACAAATTTTGTAGTAATAGGTAGTTTTTGAGCAGCAAGGCGAAGAGCTTCTTTAGCGATTTCGTAAGAAACACCTTCAGCCTCAATGATAATTCTACCTGGAGTAACAGGAGCAACAAATCCTTCTGGAGCACCTTTACCCTTACCCATACGTACATCGGCTGGTTTACGAGTGATTGGTTTGTCAGGGAAGATTCTGATCCAAATTTGACCTTGACGTTGCATATATCTTGTTACTGCAATACGAGCAGCTTCAATTTGACGGCCTGTAATCCATTTAGTTTCCAAAGCCTTGATACCAAAAGAGCCAAACGCCAATTGGTTACCGCGTTGAGCGATACCCTTTTGACGACCCTTTTGTTGTCTTCTGAATTTTGTTTTTTTCGGTTGTAACATAATTCGTTAAATTAATCGTTTAGCGATTATTTTTCTTTCTTTTGAAGTTTTTACCGCCGCCTTGGTTATTGTTATTACCACGACCACTTTCTTTGCTTTGAGTGAAGTTTGGAGCTAATTCTTTCTTTCCATAAATTTCACCTCTACAAATCCAAACTTTGATACCCAACAAACCTACTTTTGTCAAAGCTTCTGCATGACAGTAGTCGATATCTGCACGGAAAGTGTGTAACGGAGTTCTTCCTTCTTTATACATCTCAGAACGAGCCATTTCAGCTCCATTTAAACGTCCTGAAATCTGAATTTTAATACCTTCAGCACCCATACGCATTGTGTTTGCGATAGCCATTTTGATAGCGCGGCGGTAGGCAATTTTACCTTCAACTTGACGAGCGATGTTGTTAGCAACGATAACTGCATCTAGTTCAGGTCTTTTCACTTCAAAGATATTGATTTGAATATCTTTGTCGGTGATCTTCTTCAACTCTTCTTTTAACTTATCAACTTCTTGACCACCTTTACCGATAATGATACCTGGACGAGCTGTACAAACTGTGATAGTAACAAGCTTTAACGTACGTTCAATTACAATTCTTGAAACGCTTGCTTTCGCAAGTCTCGCATTAAGATATTTACGGATTTTACTATCTTCAAGCAATGCGTCTCCGTAATCATTTCCACCATACCAGTTAGAATCCCATCCTCTGATAATTCCTAAACGGTTGCTTATTGGATTAACTTTTTGTCCCATCTACCTTAATTTAATCTACGTTATTACTTTTTGAATCAACGAACAGCGTCACGTGATTTGAGCGTTTGCGAATTCTGTAACCTCTCCCCTGTGGAGCTGGTCTCATTCTTTTAAGAGTTGCACCACCATCAACAAAAATTTGTGTTACAAACAATTCACCGCTTTCAGCTTTACGCTCATTTTTTTGCTCCCAGTTAGCAATTGCAGAGCGAAGCAATTTCTCCACTCTAGCAGAAGCTTCTTTAGAAGAAAACTTCAGTACACCAAGCGCTCTGTTTACTTCCATCCCGCGAATCATGTCAGCCACAAGACGCATTTTGCGAGGAGAAGTAGGAACATTTTGCAACTTAGCAAAATACATGGTTTTAAGGGCCTCTTTTCTTTTTTCAGCCGATATTTTTTTTCTTGCTCCCATTATATTTATTACTTTATTATTTCAGATAAATCCTGTTATCTTTTCTTATTACCACCATGACCTCTAAAAGTACGAGTTGGAGCAAATTCGCCCAACTTGTGACCGACCATGTTTTCAGTAACATATACAGGAATAAATTTATTTCCGTTGTGAACAGCAACTGTATGCCCTACGAAATCAGGCGAAATCATTGATGCTCTGGCCCAAGTTTTAACAACTGTCTTTTTGCCAGCTTCATTCATCGCAAGAACTTTCGTTTCGAGCTTTACGTTGATATACGGACCTTTTTTTAATGAACGACTCATAGTTTATTCAATTAATCAGATTACTTCTTTCTTCTCTCAATAATATACTTAGATGACTGTTTCTTAGGAGCTCTAGTCTTAAGACCCTTAGCATACAATCCTTTACGAGATCTTGGGTGTCCTCCTGAAGAGCGTCCTTCACCACCACCCATTGGGTGATCTACAGGATTCATCACAACACCACGGTTGCGTGGACGACGACCTTGCCAACGAGAGCGTCCGGCTTTACCAGAACGTTCCAAGCCATGATCAGAGTTACCAACACTACCAATTGTAGCTTTACATGTACTAAGTATTTGTCTAACCTCACCTGAAGGCAACTTGATAACACAGTATTTACCTTCGCGAGAAGTAAGCTGAGCAAAGTTTCCAGCTGAACGAACCAAAGCAGCGCCTTGGCCTGGACGTAATTCAATGTTGTGAATTACAGTACCCACTGGGATATTTTGCAACGGAAGAGCATTACCAATCTCTGGCACAGCATCCGCACCTGACATCAAAGTCGCACCAACTTGTAATCCATTGGGAGCAATAATGTATCTCTTTTCTCCATCAGCATAAAACAACAAAGCGATACGAGCCGAACGATTTGGATCGTATTCAATTGTTTTAACTACTGCTGGAACACCGTCTTTATTTCTCTTGAAATCAACGATACGAATCACTTTTCTGTGACCACCGCCGATATAGCGCATTGTCATCTTACCTTCGCTATTGCGACCACCAGATGATTTTTTACCATATACAAGAGACTTTTCTGGTACTGATGCAGTAATTTCTTCGAAAGTACCAATAATTTTATGTCTTTGCCCCGGTGTTGTGGGCTTAAATTTACGTACTGCCATTTTTATTAAATATTGCTATAAAAATCAATAGTATCTCCATCTTTCAATGTAACGACTGCTTTTTTGAAAGCATTCGTACGGCCTTTGATAATTCCAGCTTTAGTATAACGGCTTTTGTTTTTGCCTGCATACTTCATGGTATTAACATCGACTACTGTAACATTGTAAAGCGCTTCAACCTCACTCTTAATTTGTAGTTTATTAGCTTCAGGACGCACTACAAAGCCGAAACGATTCAGCTTATCAGTAATTGCAGTCATTTTCTCTGTCACCAACGGTTTAATAATAATTCCCATTATCTAAGCCTCCTTTTTAAATTAAGATATTGTCAATAGCTTTTAAAGAGTTCTCTGTAAGCACAACAACTCCGGCATTCAATACTCTGTAAGTATTTAATC